>CASBQA010000064.1 GCA_949127635.1 Nostocales cyanobacterium PMM_0069
CACGATGTTTGGGTACTGCAACACGATGTTTGGGTACTGCAACACGATGTTTGGGTACTTCAACACGATGTTTGGGTACTTCAACACGATGTTTGGGTACTTCAAAACGATATTTAAGGGCTTAAGAAAAAGAAATATTTTTTTTATACTTTTAACCAGAGAAAAATTAAGTGAAATTAGGCAATAAACATCAGATTTTATCGTAAACTTCACTTCAATTTTGGTGGTTTTTACTCAGGGAAAGAGGAATGGCAAATGGCTAAAGTGGAACCACAAGTTTGTACTAATTTCCACACGAGTTTTTGCAAGAGAGGCATTCATGGCACGACTAAAACGCAGTTCTGTAGTAGTGGATAAGGCAATGCGACGGATATCGGGGATGCGATCGATTAGCGAAACGCTTGAGTTTAGCGATAGCTTGAGTTTAGCGGAGTATGAAAGGCGGATTCAAACCTTGCAAACAAAGCTATCGAATTACAACACAATGCTTTCCACAGTTGATGAAGCAGTAGGGCAGATTAAATTGCTAGAGCAGGATTTGAGAAGCTACTCGGAAAAAATGTTGATGAGTGTGGCAACGCGCTATGGCAAGAACAGTTTGCAGTATATACAGGCTGGGGGTAGACCACGCAAGAGTAGTAAGCGACCTGTGGGGAATACTGCACCGGCGACGATCGCAGCAGTGATGATACCGAATACAGAGAACGGGACGACAAATGGCGGGGGCACGAAGGCGTTGGTAAATTAAAGAAATTAGTTGATCGGTGCGATCGTCCGGCTCTTTAATTAAAGCCTTAACTTTGTTTAATTTGCAGTTTAGATAGCTGATTTAAGTAGCTATTTGAGGTTTTTCTCTACCAAATCGCCACAGCAAAATGACACCCAAGCCCAACAGATTGACTAGGAAAACTACTAACCCTCCGAAAAATGGAATTAGTGTCAGAACTGTTACGATCGCCAAACCCACCAAGAACTGCTGTTGTAACGACCAATTGCCATTACTGAGCAGGCATTGACCAACAAAAAGTGCCACACCTAATGATCCGACTAAAGAAGTGACGATCGCAGTTAGACTTAGGAGTGGAATCAGGGGAATACCAATGAGCGTAATCGCCAGAAACACAGTGAAAAAGATAATGGCGACAATCGCCCCAATTCCCCATAGACCAGTCAAAATAGGGTGTTGACTCAATTTTGTCGCCAAAGAAGACAGGAACTGTGGATTGGTATGCAAAATAATCAGTCCGAGAATCGCTGCTACTACAGCGGCACTAATTCTAAAAATGGCATTGAAGAAATACTGAGCGAAGAAGCTAATTCTGACTCGATTGGAACCATACATCATGCCATGTCGTTCGCTAAATGTGGCACGTTCACCACCAACAATCGCACCTGGTTCCTGGACGATTTTGCCGCCAAAAGAGTAAGCATCAGCTTCTACCCGCGCTCCTTTTTTCAGTATGACATCTCCGCCAAAAGCGATCGCAGTGTCTAAAACTCTGGCATTAGGTGATACCGTCACATTCCCTCCAAAAGCCAGGGCATTTTTGACAACTTGATTCTCTGGTACGGTTACGTTTCCACCAAAGCGAATCAGGTTGGTATTATTGATATTGATATCAGTCTGTGCCAGAGCATTGCCTGCAAATATTAAGCTTATGGTGGCTATAAAAACCAAAATTAATTGTTGCCATTTCATAGATTTCATCCTCCTGAACGACAAGAACATCGACTATAAGTAAGTGGGCGAAATTAAATGTAAAATACTCTCCGCTCTTCGTAGTGAGCGGTTTATCGCTCGTCGCCGAGGATTTTAATGGCTAAAGCCGTTACTACGTTAAAGAGCCTTTATTTATGCCCATTTACTTAGGACTCATGTTTAATTTTTGAAAAAAATCAGCTTGGTTTTTTGGGCTTAGTACAGCATTTCATAAGTTCATGACGAAAATTTATAACAAAAACTCTGCGTCACTTTGTCTTGAAAAGTTGTTCATGGGGGAAACCCCCTTGGCGCTAGCCTCTCCCTTTGGGAGAAGACCACACTTTTCGCTGCGCTTACCTCCGCGCTCCTTTGCGTTAAAAAACGCTACAAACTTATGCGCTCGCTGTACTTAGTTAACGAGCAGAAACTGCTTGCCACTCTTGAATTGCCGTAAATGGGATTTGTAACTTGATCGGTGAGCCAGTTACCATTGGTAAAGTTAGCTGAATGGGGATTTCAGACTGCAACTGTGGCAAGATAGACTTAATGTCATATTCTGCGACATTCGCTTGGGTTCGTGTATCCGAAGAAATTGCGCTAGAAATATCCCTGGCAGTCAGTGTTTGCCCCATAGATGTTTTCAGGGTCAGTGGTTGAGTGTGATCGAATTCCACCGTACCAGGAAAGCCCACTAGCCGCAGAGAGACAATAGCGCTACCTTCGGGATGAATGCGCTTGAAGGCGATCGCTTGCCAGGAATTTCCGGTCTGATCTCGCAGCTTTTGCCGGGATTGATAGAGCATTTGCCCTGGATATTCTTCGATTTGCGTCATAGCAGCAAAAGCGGGTAGGGGACTGCAAACAACTACTAAAATGCAGATCCAGGCAGCCAGCAGCCAGCGCATCGGGCGAATTTTAGACCCGTTAAAATAGATAGAGTTCATGACAAAAGTCCTGATCAAGTTAAAATCTCTTGAAATTCCAGAGTAAAATTTGGGATTTTAGCCCTAATTGTTTTGGTGGATTATCTGGAAGCGATCGCTTCTCCTGCGGCTTGCCAACCTGCAAAGCTAGGTGGAAAACCCTGCACATTCTCATAGTCCAACAGGTGTAATGTCATCACTCCCATTGCTGATCGATAACCGGAGGAGCAATACAACACCACAGGGCGATCGCGCGGAATTTGATTCAGATTCTGCGCTAGTGTTCGGAGCGGAATGTTAATTGCGTTAGGTATATGTCCAGATTGATACTCAGAGGGTTCTCGCACATCCACCAACATAGTTTGAGAATTCTCTAACTGGCTTTTCAACTTTTTGACACTGGCGATGGTGTAATAGCCGACTGGAATCGAAGTGAGAAAGCGATCAACTCCCAATTCCACATTCGGTGCAACCTTGACCCCAACCATAAATGTAGGGGAAGGTGCCGCAGTGATCGAGGGTTGCCCAACGCCAAAAAAGAATCCGATTGATAATGCGAGTCCAAGCAGAATTGTTGAGAGGAATTTTTTGAATATCATAGATTTTCTGAGATAGGTTTTCTTGATTTCGATTTTATCTGCGTTCATCGGCGTTTATCTATCTTCATCTGCGGTTAATTCTTTTTTTCTTTCTGTACCTCATGAATGTGGGAATCGCTATATTTTTGACCTGACTAAAGTTCAGTCAAAATCAAGTCTTCTAGTTTGAAGATGCTCGTGATGTTGCGGCACTGAGAGCATTGCTTCAATGTGAGGATTTGCCCATTCTGCTGCTATTTTCAGAAAATCAGGATCGTCATTGACACAATCGAGTCGTGTGTAAGTCACCGTTGGATACTGACGCTGCAAAAATGCGATCGCATCTTCGACATCGAGAATGGTTTCATAATTATCTGTCACCCAGCCGAGGGGTTTAAATAGAATGGTTTGGGCACCTGCTATAATCAAGCTTTTCGCGGCTTGTTTCAGATCGGGTTGTGACCAATTAATGAAAGGTGTGTCATGATTTACCCAACCGATGGAAACTAGGGGATATTGATGCTGCAACTGTGCTTGGACGCGATCGTAAAGGGCTTGTCCATCAATCACCCCAGTTAAAAGTCCTTGCGCTTTTTCTGGACCACCATGCACCGTTAATATAATGCCAATTTGAGACTCAAAAAAGCGACCAACAAATAGCTGATTTAGAGTTTCCTTAATCCGTCGCGCCATCAAATCAATGTAGGCAGGTTCAGTTGCAAAGGCTGGAATATATCGAATTGCTTTGAAGGTCGAATGTTGAGGCTCATTCACAGATGTGTTTGCGGCAATAACTTCATTGACTTGCTCTACAGCTATTTTGCCCGTGAATGCAGAATCTACCACAAGCATTGGATAAATCAGCAAATTCTGAAAGCCTTGCTCAATGATATCTGCTACAACTTGTTGTACAAAGGGTTGGCAGAAATAAAATCCTTTAAACACTTGCACCCGATTTTCCCATCGGTTTTGTAACTGTTCTTCGATACCAAGACGTTGTTTTTCAAAAATCTCATTTTCAGGTGATATGAAATGATGATGCTTGATTCCAAAATTGTACAAATCTTGAAGTGCAAGAAACCAACCAGCAAGAGGATATAACCATTCTGGAATCGGCACAAATTGAGATGCGATGTACTTAGTTGCAGCTTGGTTGTAAACACTCAGAGCGCGGTAAGATTGTACTTCACCATACCCTGCAAGCAAAACTGCAACGCGATCGCTATTTTGGTATCCAACAGGCTGCATCCCTTGAGATTGATGACTAATAATCATTTCTTTAAGCCTCAGTCGATTGTTTTTTAGAAGTACGCCGCATATGAAACCACATAGAAGTTCCAGTAAAAAGTAAGATGAACAAGCCGAGAGCATTCAGGAAGGGATAAATGACTTCTAAATAGTTCAGGTTAAAAAAAATTACCACGAATGAAGCGCCCGCAACTGTGGCGTTTTTTTCAACTGATGGGCTTCCATGCGTGTGAGAACATCATCTAGAATGGCGATCGCTTCGGCAATAAACGGTCCTTTATTTAACATTACACACTCAGCCCGTTCAGCCATTGCAGCATCGGTCATCTCTCCCCGCGAAGGTGTGCCATCTTTTACCAAACTCTCTAGTACTTGGGTTGCCCAAATAACAGGAACATGAGCAGCTTCGCAAAGCCAGAGAATTTCTTCTTGGATCTCCGTTAAACGCTGGTATCCAATTTCAACAGCTAAATCACCTCTGGCAATCATCACACCAAATGATTGCTTCCCTGCTGCATAGACGATTAACTCTGGCAGATTGGAAACTGCGATCGCGGTTTCAATTTTTGCCACAATCGCCGGTCGGGTTAGTCGTCCCTCAGAGCGCTTGTCCAATTCTTGTTGCAGTAACTCAATATCGGCAGCACGTTGCACAAAAGAGTAGCCAATAATATCTGCGTGGATGGCGACAAAATCCAAGTCGGATAAATCTTTTTCAGTCAGTGGGCTAAGAGGTAACACTGTGTTTGGAAAATTCAACCCCTTTTCAGGTCGGAGTTTGACTCCTTTGGGGCTAGCATTAGTTACTTGTAGTAAAAGTCCTGGTTGTCCATCGGTTACTGAGTACTGGGTATCAACTACGCGAGTCCGAATCTTCCCATCGTCGATATATACGGGGGTGTCAACCGTTAATAAATCGAGAATTTCGGGAACCGTACAGCAAGTTTGGAAATAGTCTACAGGTAATGCACCTGCTTTACTTCCGAGTTCAGGCTCACACCGCGACAGCAGGATATGATCTCCTTTAAATACCCGTTTTTGATCAAGTGGTGCAAGTACCTGTCCGGTGCGGATTTTCACACCAGCTAAATCCATCATAACTTTACAAGGCGTTCCTGTTTCCTGTTCGGCTCGACGGGTATGATCGATCATGCTCTCCCAAGCTTCGGTCGTATCGTGAGCGCAGTTAATTCGCACACAATTTGCCCCGCGTTGCATAATTTCTCGCACCATCTCATAGTTAGTGGCGGCTTCGGTGGGTAGTGTTACCATAATTCTGACCCGACGCTGGGGTGGGGACTGACCAAACAATTCTTCGGTATGCTGTTGTAGTAAGCGATCGCCCTCAAAAAAGAATTCGATGGGTGGACGTTTGAGGTGCTGGGCTGACTCAGATCCGCATATAACTTCCAAGGTAGCTATGACAGCATCAAGATTGGGCATCACCCGTGCTTCAATTCGTCCTAATGAAGATAAGCCCCAAGGCATTAGTGCAGCTTGGAGGGAGCGGAGATCGTGCCGACGTAAAGCTAGATATTCAGCTAAATTTAAGGCACTAGAAAGAAACTCAGTTCGCTGAATGTGCGATCGCCATTGATTAAAGGTGGCTTGTCCTTCGCTTTCAACAGTCTGGCGAAGCTCTTGCAGAGTTGATAGCAAATTCTGTGGACTTGATAGATTAAGAAGTCTGCCAAACGGCTGAATTTCTCGATCATGCTGATTGCTTTCTGTCTTAGCGTTAGAGTTTGAAGTTTTAAGCTGCATTAAAGTTTTTTCCTATTATTTTTTGGTTCAAAACTTTAAAGCGAATGGAATTCGCGGCTACACAGACAAAACCTGCCTACGCAGGTTAAAAATCCTTAATTTTCTCTTAGTCCACGGAGGTGGACTTTGTTTGTGTAGCGAATTCCATTCGCCCAGGCATTGCTCACCCTACGGTTTAATCTATTGTTGCCAGGTTAATATTTCAAAGCCTTAGACAGCGACTGACATGCTGATTTCATGACTGATTCTGTCTAGTATCTGCCTCGCCTGACTGACATCCTCGTTGCTGCCTGTCACAAGGATTATAAACTCACCTGCTTGGATTTTAGTCTCGTACTTCACTACCTCGTGTTTCGGGATTCCTAACCCTCCTAAAGCACCCGCCAGTCCTCCTACAGCAGCAGCACCAGCGCCACCAACAAGCGTTCCTTCCAACCAACCCGCCAACACTCCAGCAATGGGACCAGCAATGACGAGGGGAGCCATTCCGGGAATAAACACGACTCCAGCCCCTGCTAAAATACCAAATAAACCTCCGACGAAAGTACCCCAATAAGCACCTCCTGTGGCTCCAGCAATGGCTGTATCTTTCCAGGTTAGAAATCCGCGCACATGTTCACTGGTCTGGTAGTCTTTGCCAATGATTGAGAGCTTTTGCATATCGAAGCCTTTTTTTTGCAGCTCCAATACAACCCTTTCTGCTTCTGTATGGGAGGGGAAATGAGCAACAACCGTATGTGTATATGTCATGAGTTTTTTTCCTTTATTTATTTCTTTGTAGTTACCGCAGCGGTTTCGGCATCTAGTCTGGCGGCGATCGCTTCTAAGGTTGCTCTTTCAGCCTCTTCAATGGTTGCGATCGCTAAGTAGGTTGCTGTAGCTGCATGGTTTTCAGCTCTATCTGCCCGATGTTCGAGTTTTTTTACTTTGCGACTCGTTTTCCATTCCTCAACATGGGACTTTACCTCAGATTCTTTTTCCTCGAATTGAGTTTTCAGCTTTGCCCGGTACTCATCAAATTGTTGTTTCTTAGCGTCTAGCTTTGCTTTCGCTTCATCAAGTTGAGATTCAATCTCAACTTGAGTTTTTTTCGGCGCAGATTGAATACTTTCCTTCAACGATTTTACCCGATCTTCAACCGCTTCTAAATTGTCATGAAGATTTTTGGTGAAGTTGTCAATTGTAGTACTCATGATAGCTTCTCTAGTATGTTGAATTTCGGAAATTTGGCTCTATTATCATCAAGTTGAGATTGAATCTCAATTTGAATTTTTTCGCCGTATACTTAATAGTTACATTTTTTGCCCAATATAACCTCTACCTTTTGAATGTTTTAGTATAACTTATACAAGTTATACACAATTTCAAGCCTTATAAAAACATATAGCGATTCTCACTTGGGTGCAACACAGTCATAACCTCACCCCGTATTTGCTAACGCAAACACTCCCCTCTCCTTGGTAAGGAGAGGGGTTGGGGGTGAGGTTTAAAAATGTACTTCATGCAAACGAGAACCGCTATAATTGCTCTGACAAAAAACTTCTCTTTTCTGCTCTTAGCAAGTCTTTCAGTGCTATATTTAGGCAATGATATTGCAGTATTTTCTTGCAATTACAAACTAGGATTAGGGCAGATTTTAACGGAATTTTTTGATGAATACCTGTAAACTTAATCCTTTAGCAGTAGTGAGCAAATGCTCTCGAATTTTTGAAGTTTTCTATCGTATTTTATATAGCGATCGCTTAATTGCTTTCAATACCCAACATGAAAAGGTGAGATTTTTTTAAATCAACCAAATAACCCGATAAATCAAACATCACTTTGTCATAGTGTAAGAGTACTCTATTAAATAAAGCTCTCATTACGAAGAAAAATAAAGCGAATCATAATTTTCCAAAATCGTCAAATCATATAGACAGTTTTTATACGCCCTAATCACTTGTTACTCTTTCAAATTAGAGGTATCACCCATGAGCACCGCCCTAAAACCTAAAGAACTAAAACCTAAAGAACTAAAACCGAAGGAACTAAAGCCGAATGGACTAAGTAAGCTAAAAGCAAATAAATGGCTACTTGGTTCACTAATTTTGATTTCCATGATTGGCGTTGGCTATCTCGCTTATCACCAATTTGTTGTGGTGACTCAACAGCAGGCAAAGCTTAAGATTCAAACAACTTTAGTCAAGCGGAGCAATCTCTTGATCGCTATTTCTGCAAATGGGACGGTGCAACCCGAACGATCAGTAAATGTAAGTCCTAAAACATCAGGGATTCTGAAGCAACTGCTGGTCAAAGAAGGCGATTCTGTACAACTTGGGCAGGTGCTTGCGTATATGGATGCCTCCAATCTTCAGGGGCAATTACATCAGGCTCAGGGGAATCTCGCAGCGGCTGTTGCAAATGTGCAAAAATTACTCAATGGGAATCGAACTCAAGACATCGCCACAGCAAAGGCACAACTGGCTGAACAAGACGCAAATCTCCAAAAATTACTTAATGGAAATCGACTTCAGGAAGTTGCCCAAGCCCAAGCCCAGTTGAGAGATACTCAATATGCCCTGGGTCAAGCTAACGATGATCTTAAAAGAAATCAAGAACTTTATATTGCAGGTGCGATCGCCCTCCAGAGTCTGAATACTTCCCGTACCACCCGCGATCGCGCCCAGACTCAAGTCAGGCAAGCAGAACAAGCTGCTTCATTGATGCGATCGGGAACTCGTCCAGAAGAGATTACTCAAGCCGAGGCAGTCGTCAAACAGAAACAGGAGGCTCTAGCGCTCTCTCAAGCGGGGTCACGACCAGAAGACATTCAGCAAGCCCGCGCTCAAGTAGCGGCAGCTGAAGGAGCAGTGCAAATTATTCAGACAAATATCAACGATATGGTGATCCATGCACCCTTTAGTGGGATTGTCGCCCGGAAATTTGCTGATCCTGGCTCATTTGTAACACCTACTACGGCGGGTAGTTCGGTTTCTTCTGCCTCATCGTCTTCCATCTTGGCTCTCGCATCCACTAACCAGATTGTTGCCCAGGTTGCAGAAGCGAACATTGCCCAAATTCGCATGGGTCTAGTTGCGACAATTCAGGCAGATGCCTATCCGGGGAAAACTTTTACCGGACAGGTGACGCAAATTGCCACCCAGTCGGATGTTGTGCAGAACGTTACCAGCTTTCAGGTGAAGACATCAGTGCCAGATCCCCAACATCTGCTGCGATCAGGGATGAATGTGACTGTGGACTTTAAAGCCGGAGAGTTAAAAAATATATTAGTGGTGCCGACTGGGGCGATCGTTCAACAAAACAATTCTCAGGGCGTTTTTGTGGCAAAGGACAAAGGTGATTCAGTCTTTGTGCCGATTATAGTTGGGACAACGGTGAATGACAAAACCGAGGTAAAGTCTGGCTTAACCGGAAACGAACACGTTTTACTCAGCTTTCCACCCGGAACCCGTAAGGTTTCTACAGCTAATGGCAGACGTTCATGAAAAAACGTATTGATTCACAGACAACGAATCGTCCACGCCGTCCACGAAAGGGCAAAATCTCTTTCGGTGAAGTTCTGATCATGTCAGTCGAAACGCTTTTGGGCAACAAATTGCGGACAGGTTTGACTATGTTGGGGGTAATTATTGGCATCTCCTCGGTGATTACGATTACCTCCGTGGGACAGGGTGTGCAGAAGTCAACGGAGTTGCAAATCCAAGCACTGGGAACAAACGTGATGGTAGTCTCGGCGGGGGCAGCCAGAACAGGCGGCATCAGTTTAGGGGCGGGTTCAGCCAGTACACTAACTTGGGAAGATGCTAAGGCGATCGCCAAGCAAGTCCCAGCCGCTAAATCGGTTTCGGCATTCTTACAACGCGGTTCAATTCAGGTTGTCAGAGGCAATACTAACATTGCCACCACCCTTTTAGGAACGGATTTAAACTACCCAACTATAAAAAACATTCATCCCCAAACGGGACTCTTTTTTAGTCAAGGGGATTTGGATGCTGGGCGCCCTGTGGCGTTTCTCGGTTCCACTGTGCGCGATGAATTATTTAACACAAATGAATCCGTGATTGGGGCTGATTTACGGATTCGGGGCAAGCGCTACACTGTGGTGGGGGTGGCGGAATCGAAAGGAACATCGGGTGGACAGGATCTCGACGATGTGATTTATATCCCCCTAACCAATATGTCTGCCCAAATTGTGGGCAATAACGCCTTAACGGGTGTGGCAATTAATGGATTCTGGTTAGAAGCGCTTGATGGCGATCAACTGAACTCGGCTCAATTTCAGGTGACAAATATTCTGCGTCTACGGCATGGCATTCATCCGTCAGCCGTCGATGATTTTCGGATTACCAATCTAGTTGATATTATCAGCACTTTCAGCAGCGTGATGGGGTCATTTACCTTGATGGTGGGTGCGATCGCAGGTATTTCCCTCGTCGTCGGCGGCATTGGAATTGCGAACATCATGCTAGTTTCGGTGATGGAAAGAACGCGAGAAATCGGCATTCGCAAAGCTGTAGGTGCAACCGGCACAGATATTTTAAGGCAGTTTTTGACCGAAGCGATCGTCATCTCCACAGTTGGCGGTGTGATTGGCGTGGGATTGGGCATTGGGTTCGCATTTGCGGCTGCAACTGTGTTCAAATTTCCGTTTATTGTGCCGTTGTGGTCGATTGGGGCAGGGTTTAGCCTTTCCTTCGTTGTTGGCATTCTGGCAGGTGGCATCCCAGCGCGTAATGCTGCCAAATTAGATCCGATTTCAGCACTACACAATGAGTAATCACTATGGCAAACATGATTTTAATGGAGGGCATCACGAAAACCTATCACTTGGGAGAATTAGATGTACCCGTTCTGAAGGAAATTGATTTATCGATTGAAGATGGGGAATATGTGGCGATTATGGGGGCTTCGGGTTCAGGGAAATCAACACTGATGAACATCATTGGGTGTCTGGATCGTCCGACGAGTGGACGGTATATCTTAGACGGTAGAGATTTGACAACCCTTGATGATGATGAACTTGCAGATATCCGCAATCAATATATTGGTTTTGTGTTTCAACAATTCAATCTGTTGCCCCGGTTGACGGCGCTGGAGAATGTCATGTTGCCGATGATTTATGCCGATGTCCCGCGATCGCAACGACTGGAATCTGCGATCGCCGCCTTAGAAAAGATTGGATTAGGCGATCGCTTAACAAATCGCCCTAGCCAACTTTCAGGAGGACAGCAACAGCGAGTAGCGATCGCTCGTGCTTTGGTGAATCATCCTGCTTTAGTGTTGGCAGATGAACCAACGGGAGCGTTAGATTCCAAAACTTCTCACGAGATTATGAATTTGCTGACGGAATTAAACCAACAGGGAACTACAATCGCAATTGTTACCCATGATGCAACCGTAGCAGCTCAAACAAAGCGGGTGATTCAGATGCAGGATGGCGTGATTGTTGAGAGGGCGATTGCGGCTTTGAGTTAAAGCTTGGGACATTGAGGCGATCGCATCTTAACTACTATTGACAAAAATCTTAATTAGTGTATCAAGGAGAGAACAAGAATTTATTGTTTGATTGGTTTTTCAAGGGTTAAGGCGATCAGTTTTTCTAATGTAAAAATACAAGCGAGTTGTTCAACTAAACTATCAGGAGTCCCCCACTGAAACGGTAATCCGTTCAGTGGTGGGAGGAATGGTAGGTAAATTGTGAAACGTAGCACAATCGATTTTTTGTTTAACAAAAACAGGGCGGTGCTACAGTTTAACAATTTACTTTATATTGCGTAAGAAAACCCGTCTTTTTTGTGCAACGTTTTACAAGTCTTGTGACTAACACCTGTGACTCTAGTGAGTTTTGTAAAAATATCAAAACTACCGCTTGCCCGTGTTGCGATCCTCCCAACGTGAACGCCTATTTTTTTACCTTTTAAAACAACAGATTTAACAACATCTCCTGTTTGAAAACCGAAGTGAAACTTAGTTCTAGAGCAATGTCTATTTGGAAAGCCAAACTTATCGGTTCTGCATTGTTGCCGTGTACCGTGCCCCATTGACTTAATTAAAAGAGGCTTTGTTGTTAATATTTCTAGACTTTCAATATTACCAACACATGCAGCATCTAACCAATGGGTTTTAGGAAGTTTAAGTCTAGTTCTATTGAATTTAGTTTTACCACCAGAACCCGTACTAACTGGTAGATTTGTTGTTTTCAATGCGTTAAATAATGCCCATCTAGTAGAATTCACAGCAGCCGCATCTTTTAGTGGACGTTTGGCTTGAG
>CASBQA010000065.1 GCA_949127635.1 Nostocales cyanobacterium PMM_0069
AGTTATAGGTGCTAATCTGCAAGCTCTGGACGAATATATCTTTCAAGTTTACCCAGGTCGAATGACCCTTTTTCGGACTTCAGATGAAAATCGCTACGAAGCTATAGGCGAACAATACGATCCTCAATTTGGCTGGGGTGATATCATCGCTGGAGGAATAGATATTGATTACGTTCCCGGTTCTCATATTTCCATGCTTGAGGAACCTCATGTACGGGTGCTTGGAAACAAAATGAAGGTTTACCTAGAAAAGGCTTATGCAGTCAACTTAAAGGATTATATTGTCTCAGACAACGGAAAAACTGAAAGGACTGAACGCAAAGTATCAGTAGCTTGAGAACTACAACTAACCGGGCAACAAGCACTCGTTTAAATCAAACTTAACCGAGTGGATATTTGGTCCGGAAAATATTTTTGCAACACAAGTTTTTTATATACAAAGTTTAACAAGGGTTGTGTTGACAGGGGTAAAAATAATAAATTTGTTACCAGCGATCGCTGTGGAGAAAAACTAAATGCGTGTATTGCATATTACTAATCATATACGACAAGTCGGTAATGGTATCGTTAATGTGGCAATAGACCTAGCTTGTTTGCAAGCTACATATGGACATGATGTTGCTGTAGCATCTGCCGGCGGACAATATGAGACATTACTATCACTTTATGATGTTAAGCACTTTCAATTAAACCAGTCTAGAAAATTGTTGAATTTAATCACAGCACTTTCTGTTTATCGGAGAATAATCCAACAGTTTCAGCCAGATATTGTGCATACACATATGATGACAGGAGTACTGCTTGCAGGGCTTGCAAGATACGGCTTTAAATATAATTTAGTTTCCACAGTACATAATGAATTTCAACGTAGCGCTATTTTAATGGGTTTAGCCGATCGCGTAATTGCTGTTAGTAATGCGGTATCTGATTCAATGGTGCAGCGCGGTATACCAAAGAACAAATTGCGCGTAGTCTCCAATGGCACATTAAATAGTCCGCGGCATCGGAGTATTTTAGACTATCAACCGCTACCTTTACACCGTCCGGCGATCGTCACTGTCTCCGGAATGTATCAACGCAAAGGAATTGGTGAATTAATCGATGGCTTTGTGAAAATTGCCGCCAATTTTCACGAAGCGCATTTATATCTAGTAGGGGATGGTCCAGATCGGGCAATGTTTGAAGAAAAAGTGAAAAACACACCTTTTGCCTCGCGCATTCATTTTGAAGGCTTCCAGAACGAACCGCAACGTTATATGCTGGCAACTGACATCTTTGTGCTTGTTTCCCATCACGAATCCTTTGGTTTAGTTCTCACAGAGGCACGGGAAGCAGGTTGCGCTATTATTGCTAGTGATGTAGATGGCATTCCGGAAACTTTAGATAATCGGCAGGCTGGAGTTTTAGTACCAGCTAAAGATAGCGAAGCTGTAGCAGTTGCGTTAACAGAATTACTTAGTAACCCTTCGGTACTGCAAAGGTGGAAGTGCCTTGCAAAACAAAATCTAGAGCGATTTAGTGCTACACGGGTTACTCAAGAAACACTTGCTGTATATCAGGAATTAATACCCAAACTATAATCTAGTTAAATTAGTTTTAAACAATACATATTTGTGACTACATGTCAAATATTCGCAATTCAACTAACGTTACACTAACTCACCTGTACAAATCTTATTCAACTTATTAGGACAACAATTGAGATGAGAAAGGGTGATTTTTATCTCAAAAAAATTTATTTTAAATAATCACAATTTTTTATCTACAATTCTTATTGGAACTGGCTTTAAGGATGATGACGGAAATAATTTAGAGCATGTAGATAAGATATAAATAAGCTGGTTTAGAACCGAATAATTCATGCCATTTCACCGACACATCTAATTTTAATTAACTAATATTTATTATTTAGTTAACTCAACGTTAATTTGGAAACTTTAGTATTTAGGCGAGTGAAAAGTTGAAAATCCAAATACAACTTCAAAACTAAATACTGATGAAAAAAGCTAAATTTTCGACTTTACTGATTGGTTTTGCATCTGCTTCTCTACTTACTGCTGCATTTGCTCTGTTGCCTAAGACCGCACCAGCTCAAACCTCAAATGTGCATTTAACTATGGGTAATCCTAGTAGTGCTGGCACTTCTAACCTCAACAACTATTTATTAAGTAAATCGCAATACGCAACATCACATAACTGTACTAAGGGAACCCCGAACTGGGTAAGTTGGCAGTTAAACTCATCATGGTTAGGAAGTGCAGCGCGACAGGATGATTTTCGTCCAGATACTACATTACCTGCTGGCTGTTATCGAGTCCTAGCAACTAGTTATCAGGGTAGCGGATTTGATAGAGGACACATGACTCCTTCCGCTGATAGAACCAACTCAGTTGCCACTAATTCTGCTACCTTCTTGATGACAAATTTCGTTCCCCAATCCCCCGATAATAATCAGGGTGTATGGGAGAGTCTGGAAAGTTATTGTAGAACTTTGGTCTCTCAAGGTAACGAACTCTACATTATTTCTGGTCCTCTTGGCACTGGTGGTACAGGGTCAAACGGTTTCAAAAGTGCAATTGATAGTAACAGAATTACTGTACCAAACAGTGTTTGGAAGATTATTTTAGTTGTCACACCAGGTACAGGACCTAGTGGTGTAACTACTAGTACAAGGGTGATTGCTGTCAATATCCCCAATACACAAGGTATAAGAACTGCTCCTTGGAGAAATTACAGAGTTACTGTTGATTCAATTGAACAAGCAACAGGTTATGACTTCCTATCCAATGTTTCTACTTCTGTTCAAAGTGTAATTGAAGCCAGAGTTGATAACCTGTAAAACTCAATGCAATCAGGACTTACGCACGGACTAGGTATATCCGTCATTGCGACGCGAGGAAGCAATCTCAATGTCTTGTTTTCTCAAAGGCTGAGTGCGTAAGTCCTAGCAATAATTAAAAGTATTTAGCCTGTCTAATATTAGACAGGCTAATGCCAATTTTATGTGAGGTTATGCCGTGTGCAACTTCATAGAGAAGTGGTATAAATAGTTCAGTGTGTTTAGGTTTCCACGACTTTAGTTGCAAGTCCTGCTAAATCCCCTGACTGAGTTTTACCAACCACATAAACATCAATATTTATTTCACCCACACGAAAAACTTGAATATCACTGAGGTTACTTTCAAGCACCTCTACCAGGTTACGATACTTGCCTACGTTTTCTTTTTGTTGTTCGTCATGCCATTCTTTTTCTTGTGCAAGATTTCTAAAAAGATAAGACAGGTCAACCGTTTCTACTTTTGAGTTCTGTGGATGATTGGTTAATTCTAAAATTGTCTCAGGAGTTAAAGGTTCTTTAGCACCTGACCAGAGGAAAAGTTCAAAAGCAAAATCTGACTCACTTGGCATGAGCAAGTCAGTAGAAGCCTCTTTAAGTTTTGCAGTAATCTCATCAGAATTACTCATCTGCTCACTTCTCCAAGTCTAAATGTATTTAGCAATAAACTGACAAAGACCAACATTCAGTATACGTTGACGTGCAACAAGATAGATCATTGCTTCTTTGCCGGGGAGAAATTCGACAAACGCCACGATAGGTATAATCTGCAAAAGTAAGGCAGTAAGTATTTTTACATGATTAGCCGCGTAGACGGTTATAAGGCTTGTCGTCACACATCGCTCAAGATGCCTTTGCCGTTAGTTACAGTTTGGGTAGGTTGAGTGGCTGTAACCGTGACAATTGAAGGAACTTGTGAAATAGATTTTTTACTTCCCTTTCGACTAGAGCCACCTGCTTTTGAATACTCCATGCTGTTTCTGCCGTACATAGTCGCGACTCCAGTAAGCATCCTCTCAGACAGTTGCGAGAGTGTTTTGTCCATCTGAGTTATAGTTTTACGAGATTCCTCAAGATTAGACAGAAGCGTATTATGGGCTTCTAGGGTGGCACGGGTGTTAGCGATGAAACTGGTGTAAGCTTCAATGGTTAATCCGTGCCCTAAATCCAGATTCTCATGAATGGATTTAAGCAGTGCGAGACGGCGTTGAGCTTTGTCTACAGCAGCAGAACCGCGAGTTTTTAGAGACATGGGAGATATTTGTTGAATAGTTCTCTTTCAAGATAGTGGGATGCCCTTCTACGTGATAAGAGTAATTTTGTGGATTTAATTAAGAACTAAAATTTAAGTCTTAACAGTATTTTTACGTAAGCGCTTATATCTGTCCGTTGTTTCGGGATAAATGCAATTAGTAACAGCGATCGCCAAACTAACTTTTGATATCGCTTGTTGTAGAAGAGTCAGTGCGATCACCTTACAGAAAACCTCAAAAATAAAGCGATCGCAGGCTAGGTGAAGAGGCAAATGCAGTCAAATTGCTAACTGTTTTCGCTGATAGTCATAAATTCATCCGAGTTTTTACTGATACTGAGTTTTTGTCAAGAAGTTATATAACTGATAAGAATGAAGTAGTACTTTTATTACCAAGCTCCTTACCTCCATAACTAGCGATGACACAGCCAGACTTTGAAGAAGAACAGTTAAATCGATTACTAGCGATGATAGATTCAGGCTCTCAACCCCAAAGTGAGTCAAATGAATTACCAGTCATGACACAGCCAAGCTCTCAACCCCAAAGTGAGTCAAATGAATTACCAGTCATGACACAGCCAAGCTCTCAACCCCAGGATGAATTACATCATATTTTTATAGGTTATGAAACAGTAATCGCAGGCGGTACTCAAAAAGTTACACTGCGATCGGGAAAAAGCTATGAAGTCAAGATTCCAGCTAATAGTCCTGAAGAGGCTAAATTACGCTTAAAAGGGTGTGGCTTGCACCTTAATGATGTTGTAGTTGTTCTACACACTTTATTTGATAAAACTTTGGATATAGAAAAACAAGTAGACTTATTGAGAGCCAATGTAGATATCAAGCCCGAAAGCAAAAGAAGATGTAAAAAGGTTTATCAGCTAATCAAAAATGCTAAATATACTGACGATTTAGCTGCTCAAGACTTATTAGATTTTATTGTTTCTTCTTCTTTGACTAACCCATCAGTTAGTCAGCGTTATAATATTGCCAGTCAAAATTCTAAGTCGATCAAAATTGAAGAGTGTATTGAAAATGCCTTGGCTGCATCTAACCTGGATGAAACCGAAAAGCAATCAATCAGAGGAACATACCAGTATATCAGAGCAGGAGAAAACATAACTGATTTTGGTGTTCTCAATCAGCTTGACTCTATTATTCAAAATTCCTCACTTCGTAACGAACTCAAAGAACTCTACTTTCGTTACAGTGTCACATCTAGGGCAAGTACTGGTGATTTATTGATTGTCAATTTAATTGATAATTCCCCTACTATCAAAAAAAGTGCTATATACAGAGCAGAGATACTTACTGCCTACATTACACTTAGAGACGGTAAGCAAGTTTCCGATCAAGCAAGCTTGAAGTCATTGGACTTGCTAATTTTAAATTCAGATATTCCAGATGATTGCAAAGTCATGTACAAGCTAATGCGTGAGCCATTAACTAATGACAAGGGAAAGTCTGCGGGAGAAGATTCTCCTATTGGCTCTGTAAACAAAGTTTGGGACTCAGTTAAAAAAGCATCTGAGAAAGCATCTGAATTTGTGCCGAATGTTACCACAGTTGCTAAAGCTTTTGGAATGAAAGCAGGAACGGGAGTAGCTATCACCGCTCTATCTGGAGGTGCCGCAACTAATGCAACCCTGGCTTTATTGGGGGGTGGTTCTGTAGCTACGGGTGGCTTAGGAATGTTGGGAGGCTTGGCAGTAGCAACTGGTGGATCTGCTTTGATTGGTGCAGCTCTTTTGGTATCTGTTGCTTCTGTTGCTCAAATGGATGCTGAAGATAAAAAGAACTTAGGAGTTGCAGCCGGAGTAGGAGTTGCGTCAAGTGCAGCTGCTGTTGGCACAGCTTGGGCTGCTGTCAGTGCTTTTGGTGTAGCGAGTACAGGTACAGCCATTGGTTCATTATCAGGAGCCGCAGCCATCAGTGCTGCTATGGCAGCCCTTGGTGGGGTTGGTGTAATGACTGGAGGGACTGCTCTTGTTGCAGCTGGTGCAGGTTTTGCAGCTTATAAGTTTTTCAAAGGAGATAAGAATGATCCTAAGCGGATTTTGAAGAGGTTGGAGGATAAACTGTATTCCTAACTGAAATTGGACTTACGCAACTGGCGGATTAAATATATTGTATTAAGCTGAACGAGTGAACTCGCGGCTAGAGGAACGAAGCCTGCCTACGCAGGCTAACAAGCTCGAAATAATGTGGGATTTTTTTGCGTATTTGTCCGGTTGTTAATCACTGAAAGAAAAAGTGATGTTTGAGTAGCAGTACTGTGTTGTATACAAATGGTACAAGGATTAGCACCCTTAAGAGTAACGCTCAATTATTCCGAACGAGTGAACTCGCGGCTATACGAACAAAGCCTGCCTACGCAGGCTAAAGAAATAAATTAAGGGAAAATGCACAGAAATTTTACGCAGTTGCACATACATTGTGTTTGGGGAACTTGGGATAGATTGCCGCTGATTACGCCAGATATTCAAGAGATAATTTATTCAGCAATTGTCAAGCAATCTTCTGATTTAGGATGCAAGGTAATTGCCATTGGCGGCACAGTTGATCATGTTCACTTCCTAACTGGTTTTCCGCCAAACTTAACTATATCTGAGTTAATGCAAAAAGCTAAAGGTAGTTCTTCCCATCTAATTACTCATGAAATTAAACCCCACGAATTTTTCAAATGGCAAGGTGGTTACGGTGCATTTACAGTAAGTAACCAACTTATCGACCAAGTAGCTGATTACATCCGCAATCAAGCTACCCACCATCACCAAAAATCTCTCATCTCTGACTGGGAAATTATTTAACGATATCTAGCCTGCGAAGGCAGGCTTTGTTCCTGTAGCCGCGAGTTTACTCGTTCGGCTGATTCGACTCGTTCGGCTGATTCGACTCGTGCGGCTGATTGGACTCGTTCGGCTGATTCGGCTGATTCGACTCGTTCGGCTGATTCGGCTGATTCGGCTGATTCGACTCGTGCGACTGATTCGACTCGTGCGACTGATTCGGCTGATTCAACTGATTCGACTGATTCGACTGATTCGGCTTGTCCGCTCATTCATCTTATTCGGCTAGTTCTCAAAAATTGCTGACGGCGATGCCTACAGCAAAGGCATCGCCTTAGAGATTTTAGACCCAAAATCTAAAATCCTAAAGCGCGAATTACTTATTCACTGCTGCTGCTTCTCGTGCCGCAGTTGCTTGATCTGGGTGAATACCCAAGCGTGTAAGATTAATTCTGCCCTTATTATCAATCTCGCGCACTTTCACAATCACTTCATCACCAACTGCCACTTCATCCTCAACTTTGCCAACGCGGTAATCAGCTAGTTGAGAAATATGGATCATTCCTTCTTTGCCGGGGAGAAATTCGACAAACGCCCCGATAGGTATAATCCGCGTCACTTGCCCGGCGTAGACATCACCTTCATGCAGCTTGCGCGTCATGCCTTGGACAATGTTGCGTGCTCTCTTGGCTTTATTTTCATCCACCGCAGAAATCGTCACCGTGCCGTCATCTTCGATATCAATCTTGGCACCAGTTTCTTCAGTAATACCCTTAATCGTCTTGCCTCCAGGTCCGATGACCAGACCAATCATGTCTGGGTCAATCTTAATAGTCAACAAGCGTGGGGCGTAAGGTGAAGTTTCTGTGCGTGGTTGATCAATGCAGATGAGCATTTTTTCCAGAATGTGCAATCGAGCCGATTTAGCTTGATTGACGGCTTGGGCGATAACATCCAAAGACAGACCGGAGATTTTCATGTCCATTTGCAAGGCGGTAATTCCAGTATCCGTCCCAGCAACTTTAAAGTCCATGTCGCCCAAAAAGTCTTCAATACCCTGAATATCGGTAAGGATTCGCACTTCGTCACCTTCTTTAATCAGACCCATTGCCGCACCGCTGACGGGTTTGGTAATTGGGACACCAGCATCCATCAAAGCTAAGGTAGAACCGCACACCGAACCCATTGACGTGGAACCGTTGGAAGAAAGCACTTCCGACACGACCCGAATCACGTAGGGAAAATCCTCTTTTGATGGTAGCACGGGTAAAAGCGATCGCTCTGCCAAAGCTCCGTGACCAATTTCGCGTCGTCCTGGCGCCCGTAAAGGTTTGGTTTCCCCAACCGAGTAAGGGGGGAAGTTGTAATGATGCAAATAACGCTTTTGTTGATCTGCTTGCATGTCATCATTTAAGTTTTGGGCATCTCCTGGAGTGCCAAGGGTGCAAGCAGTTAATACTTGGGTTAATCCCCGGTTAAATAAACCGCTGCCGTGGACTCGTCGAGGTAATAAACCAACTTGACAAGAAACAGGACGCACTTCATCTAACTTGCGACCATCAACGCGAACGTTATCTTCGATGATTTGCCGCCGCATGAACTGTTTGGTAATGTCTTTAAAAGTGTTACCTAAAGCTTTGCTGTTTGCGGTTGCAGCTACTCGAATTGCGTCTTCTTCGGGAAGTTCGCCAATTTCTGTTTTAATTTTATCCTTCACCTCATCCAAAGCTGTATCTCGTTCGGTTTTGGTGAAACTAAATTGTGACAGGATTTTTTTTATTTCATCGTTAGCGCGATCGCGAATAAAATTCTCTAGCGTCAAGTCTGCTTCTGGTGGTTCTTGTTGCACCATTTTCAAACCCAATTCAGCCATCAAATCTTCTTGCGCTTTAATTAAGTCGCGCACTGCTTCGTAGCCAAAATCAATCGCTTCGATAATGTCTCGTTCTGACAATTGATTTGCCCCAGCCTCTACCATGATCACACCATCCGGTGAGCCTGCGACCACCAAATCCAGTTCGCTGGCATCAATTTCTGCATAGGTGGGGTTAATGATGAAATCATCTCCCACCAAACCAACCCTGACTGCTGCCATCGGTCCATTAAAGGGTATCTGGGCAATCAAGGTAGCAATTGAAGCACCTGTAACCGCCAATACATCGGGTGGTACTTCTTCATCCATTGATAGCGTTACTGCTACAATTTGCAGGTCATCCCGCAACCATGAAGGGAACAAAGGACGCATCGGACGATCAATTAGACGGCTAGTCAGAATTGTTTTCTCTGGGGGACGACCTTCTCGTCTCATTATCCCTCCAGGAATTCTACCTGCTGCGTACAGTCTTTCTTCGTAATCGACGGTGAGGGGAAGAAAATCAATGCCTTCTCTGCCTGCGGATCGCGTAGCTGTTACTAAAACTGCTGTATCCCCAGATTGTATCAAGACTGACCCACCAGCCTGGGGAGCTAGTAAACCAACCTTCAGTCGAATATCCCGTCCGTCGAAGGATATTGACTTATCAACTTCTGCCATTCAGTTTTTTTTCCTTCTATGCACGCTATTCTCTTTCTGTGGCAATCCTAACATTTATGCACTAGGGCTGGCGGTGGAGTACATACAAAGA
>CASBQA010000066.1 GCA_949127635.1 Nostocales cyanobacterium PMM_0069
ATTTAGAATTGAGTGATACGAATGTGGTGGATCATTTCACTCATGATTTTGTTAAGAGTCATCAATTAGAGTTTGAGATGGTGTAGGTGTAAGTGAATTTACTTTCACGTCATTTGGCAGATTGAAAACAAAGTAACGCTTTGAAGTTTTTTCTCCGTGATTCTTTGTCTCTGCGTCAAACTTCTTTTTAATAGACATATAGGACTCATATTTGATTTTTGAAAATATACGTAGGTGCGTTAGCGACGAAAGTATGGCACCCTTATTAAGGGTTTGGTGCATTACGAGAAGCGCTAACACACCCTACAAATACCTAATTTTGTTCAAAAATCAAAGATGTCTATTTGATATTTTATGTTTTAATCAACTTAATTACCTTCTTCAACACTGCTATAAACGGGAGAAACGCTGTTTTGTACCATCTTATTCGCTGCCTCTACTAGATACTCAAAATAAGTACGAGCAACGATAGATAGCTGTTTGCCATTGGGATACACCATGTACCAAGTTCGCTTTATGGGGAAGTGTTCTACATCCAAAATGATTATTTCTGGTGTATTTGGCATTAAGGTATGACGAGATAAAACCGAAATACCTAAACCACCAGCGATCGCTTGCTTAATCGCTTCATTACTTCCCAATTCCAGCTTGACTTTCACTTTTATGTCATGTTCATCAAAAAGACTTTGCACAGCACGTCGCGTTCCCGAACCTGGTTCTCGCATAATAAAAGGTTCATTACTAAGACGTTCTATAGGAATATTTTTTTCCTTAGCTAGGGGATGATTAATTGATGCAAAAACTACTAAAGGATTTTCTAAAAATGGCTGTAAATTCACATCAAGATGATCTGGGACTTGACTCATAATATACAAGTCGTCCAAATTGTTAATCATCCGTTCTAAAATACGCTCGTGATTAGTTACTTGCAAAGATATTTCTATGCCAGGATAAAGTTGGCAAAATGGACCTAATAAACGCGGTACAAAATATTTTGCTGTTGTAATTACTGCTAAACGTAATTGTCCTTGTTTTAGCCCTTTTAAATCTGCAACTTTCATTTCAAATTGGGCTATTGTCTCGAAAATTTGGCGGCAAGTTGCAAATAATTCTCTTCCCGCTTCTGTTAGAAATAAGCGCTTACCTACTTGCTCAAATAATGGCAAACCCACCGATTTTGTCAGTTGCTTGATTTGCATGGAGACAGTCGGTTGAGTCAGAAAAAGTTCTTCTGCGGCACGAGTAAAGCTACCATGCCGTGCCGCAGCCTCGAATACCTTCAACTGGTGCAGCGTCGCTTGGTTCAAGGGTAATTCTCCTGTAATAGCAATTTGTCGATATAAATTTAGTATCACGTAACACTCACAAATGATAGAGTGTCACACCCCTAAAAGCTATCAACGATAGTATATAGATTATTATCTATTGTTGCTATCACAATATTTGTATTTTATTTATGTAAGTTAGAAGTTATTATCAAAATAACAAGCAAAGCGTAAGATGCCTTTCAGCCAACGTTGCACACCTTAAAGGTATGTTGCGAGGGGTAATTATTTATGTTCTATTAACATCATCACCATAGGTGTGTACAACGTTTTTTTCAACTAAAGGCATTTATTATTCTTTGTAAGTTGTTATTTGTTGGTTGTTGTTTGTTAATTGTTATTTGTAAGTTGTTATTTGTTGGTTGACGGTTAACACTCAACAGTCAACAATTAACCACTAACCACTAACCACTAACCACTAACTACTCTTCCAAAATTTTTACAGGGAGTTTAGCTAAATCCGGCAAGCCTACCATTTCTATTTCGGCAACTTGTTCCTTGATATTCACTGGCAATCTTAAAGGTTCACGTTCTTCTATCCAGCAACTTGCTACTGGCAAGGTT
The DNA here is from genome assembly GCA_949127635.1 of Nostocales cyanobacterium PMM_0069. Taxonomy (GTDB): domain Bacteria; phylum Cyanobacteriota; class Cyanobacteriia; order Cyanobacteriales; family Nostocaceae; genus Hassallia. The sequence goes on from CASBQA010000066.1 coordinate 1,890, forward strand.
TGCTCTAATTCATCTAGTGGTCGAGGAATCACCATCACAGCGTTTAACTCACCAATCCGTTCTGCCTCGAACATCCCAGCTTCCACTGCCACCGCAACGTTTGCCACAGTGCCGCGAATAATCGCTGTACACAAACCCCCACCAATTTTTTCATATGCGGCTAAGTCAACGTTAGCAGCTTTCAACATGGCATCAGCAGCTCCCACCATTGCCGGAAAACCCCGTGTTTCTACTAAACCGATCGCTCTGTTACTCAAACGGCTGTAGCCGTCTCCAGTAAATTGACTCATACGATTAGAGATAGGAAGCACTATGTCTAAATTGGGGAAAGGTCGAGCAATAACTAAGCTAGAAACCAGTTGTCCAAATTGTTCAGCGGTTTGCACACCTGCTTCTACGGCAAGACGCACATCAGCGATGTTACCTCGAACGATCGCAGTACAGTGACCGCCACCGATTTTTTCATACCCAACTAAGTACACTCCAGCCGATTTCAGCATCATATCTGCCGTCCCCACTATTGCTGGAAAGCTGAGGGTTGATACTAAACCCAACGCCGTGTCTTGAAAATTATCTCGACGAGGGGGTTGGCTGGTGCTAGCACGTTGATTATATGTTTCCATATGAGTCTTCCTAGATAATCGCGTATTCTGACAACTTACAATTAACACTTACTCAGAGCGATCGTCAGACTTCGGTTCACTTAATGATTGCCTATTTGGAAACAATGTGATCAATAGCCTTTGTATACTCCCTTGCCCATAAATTTGTGTACCGAAAATATTCGGGTCAGTGGAAGAAGTTTCTGAGTTTTGATTGGGATGCTCTTGAGTATTTGACTCTATTTCCTCGGAATTTATCGGCGAAGGAATCTGACTTTCGGAATTATTTTTATCTTTCCCAGTCCCATTTTGAGACTCTACATTAACAGAAGCAGGTTTAGTTGTGGATGGTTTTAATTCTTTTGTGTCAATCTCATTTGGCGAAGGTAAGGCAGCACGCACAGTGGTGTCTCCCAAAACTGAACCGGGTGCAACTACTTGCCCTGGCTCCACTGAACAGTTAAAAACTGTTGTTGCTGAACCAATACAAGTATTTACTCCTATTCTACCTGCACCAACCATTAAAAAACCGGCTCCCAGGCTTACTCCTGCTTCTATTTCTATTATTCCTGTATTGACTTGAAGAATTGACCCCATGCCAATACAGACACCGGGACCGATGAGGATTTTGCTGTTTGTAGCCGCTTGGAGTATCACCCCTGGTGCGATTACCGCACTCGGATGAACAATCACCTCGCCACTAATATAAGAATCAAAGTTGGTATCTAGGCGCAGTGGCGGCACAGGCATAAAAATTGTAACCTTAGAAGCCGGAGAAAATGAGTGGGGGAGTGGG
>CASBQA010000067.1 GCA_949127635.1 Nostocales cyanobacterium PMM_0069
GAGATGAGGGAGATGAGGGAGATGAGGGAGTAGGGGAAGATAGAAAAGCAAATTCCTCCTTGTCCTCCTTGTCCTCCTTGTCCTCCTTGTCTCCTTGTCCCCTTGTCTCCTTGTCTCCGTGTCTCCCTTCCCTCCACTGTTGCCAAAAAAGAAAAATCAAAACAAAGGCTTCAGTACAAAGGGTGAGGCTAAAGAAGTAATGAGTAGCAATACCTAAAGCATTAATTACCACCCAGGAAAGTGCTGTTAAAATTGGTAGTTGCGTGCGGGTTTGGATGTGACGTGTAGCGATTACCAAACAGGCTAAGGAAGCAATTACCCACAAGATTGCTAAAGTGTAGTGACGCGCTTCTTGTGCCAGAAAAATGCCGTAGGGTGATACTGCCATTATCGCCGCTGCTATATGAGCAACCAAGCGGGAGCGAAAAGTCAACCAACTTAAGGCATAGATAGCTGGGATGGATAATGCACCGAAAACAGCTGAAAGCGATCGCGCTCCCCACAACGACACTAAACCATTTTGTGTGGGAAATAACTGCATCCACCAATGAGCTAGCATAAAATAAAGTGGCGGATGATTACTTTCAGTGCTTAAGTGTGTCCATACGTCATTGATGCTAGCATTGGCTTGGGGTTGTAATGGCTGCAACAAAACATCAGGAGCGATCGCTTGATCTAAAGGTACTGGCAAAAAACTATTCCCCAGGCTAAATACCAGGGTAGAAAACTCATCAGTCCAAGGAGGTTTTGCAGTTAAGTTGATTAACCGCAAACCGATACCGATGAATAACCACATCAAAAGCAGCAAGGGATGAAACCAGCGTTTATAAAGAGAAAATTTCATTTTGGTGGCAGCAAACAGTCAATTTATAAATATAGACTTGGGATTTGAGATTTGTGTTCAATCTAAAGTCCCAAGTCTATATCTAATAACAAATTGCTTCAAATATATAATCCTCTAACAGAGGATTCCCTGTCTCCTTCCTATTTTTTCCGGTTCTACTTAGACCCATTTTTCCTGTAACGAGAAAAACCCTGAGATAATTGCACACGCAGCAAGCACCTCAGGGTTGATTGAAAAACAGAAAACTACTTGGAAAATATAAAGCCAGATTACTCTTCGTCGTCCTCCTCGTCCTCGTCCTCGTCTTCCTCGTCCTCGAAACATTCCTCAACTAATTTTTCCGCACGGGCATCGGATATTTTTAAGTTTTCTTGCAATGCTGCAAGAAACTCTTGCTCTTGCTCAGGAATATCCCCGTCAATGCCAAGCACAGTAACCGCCGTAATGTATGCAGCTTCACGGGTGTCTTTATTTGGGAGGGATTCGACGGCTTGCATCAATGCTTCGTCCCAACCTTCTGAATTGAGAATTTCTATCGCGCTATTGTAAAGCTCTACATAATCTTCTTCGGAATATTCCTCGAATCCAGAGATAGAGCAAAGCAGCTCACCCAAAGCATAGTCTTCTTCATGCTCCATTTTTGCTTCTTCATCCGCAAATGCAGAAGAAATGCCAATGATGGCGATCGCCATATTTGGCTCCAGGGTGACTTGGCTATTCTGGCGAGAATTGGGGAAGTTACGTTTTGCCATGATGTGTTAAGTTCTTGTAGTTTTTTTATTTGCTGTTTTGCAGCAAACTATGCTCATAGTTCCCAAAAAAAATCCCATACTCACATTTTTTGGAAAAAATCTCATACCCATACACTGAGTCGAAAATCTCCGAACTTAAAGCCTCGCAATATTAATACCTGCCACAATAAAAGATGTGCTGTGTTTATTAAATTACTGTGACTACTGTAACTTTTGATGCTATTCTTGACCGCGCCGGCAGCGGGTATGATTTGTCTCCTGAAGAAGGAGTAATTTTATTAAAACAAACAGATGCAAGTGCGATCGCTTCTATTCGCTCTACAGCTGATAAACTCCGCTATACTCAAGCTGGCGATACTGTCACCTACGTAATTAATCGCAATATTAACTTTACTAATATCTGTGAACAACACTGTAGTTTTTGCGCTTTCCGGCGCGATGATGGTGACGCGGGTGCTTATTGGTTAGATTGGGGGCAAATTTTGCCAAAATTGACAGATGCGGTGCAGCGTGGTGCAACGGAAATTTGTATGCAAGGAGGATTAAACCTACAAGCAAAGGTGAATGGCAAGTCTTTGCCTTATTACCTCAACCTAGTAGAAAGCATTAAGCAAGAATTTCCTCATTTGCATTTACACGCATTCTCTCCCCAGGAAGTGCAATTTATTGCCAGGGAAGACAACCTGAAGTATGTTGATGTAATTGCTGCTTTCCGAGATGCTGGTGTTGGTTCAATGCCAGGAACAGCAGCGGAAGTTTTAAATGATGATGTGCGACGGATATTGTGTCCAGAAAAGATTGACACAGCTACTTGGTTAGAAATTGTCAGTACAGCGCACAAATTAGGTTTGCCTACTACTTGTACCATGCTGTCAGGACATATTGAAACACCAGAACAGCAAATAGAGCATTTAGAAAAATTGCGCGAGCTTCAAAAAAGCGCCATTAATCAAGGCTATCCAGCTCGCATTACTGAATTTATTTTACTACCCTTTGTCGGACAAGAAGCGCCCAAATCTCTACGCCGCCGTGTCGGACGCGATCAACCAGTTTTGGCTGATGCATTACTACTTACCGCTGTAGCGCGAATTTATTTAGGAAATTGGATTTCTAACCATCAGCCAAGCTGGGTAAAACTCGGACTTGAAGGTGCCACAGAAGCTTTAGTTTCTGGTTGCAACGATATCGGCGGCACATTAATGGAAGAACATATTACCACAATGGCAGGTGCTTTGGGTGGTACTTGTATGGAAGTTGATACCTTGCAAGCTGCTGTTAGTTCTTTAGGAAGACCTTATCAACAAAGGGATACTCTCTATCAGAGAGTTGGTGGCTAGTGGTTAGTGGTTGGTAATCAACAGTTATTGACTAACCACTATAAACTGTTACACAAGAAATTTTGAAATGTCCAAAATTTCTTGTGTAACGCGATCGCCCGACAGCATCCCTGAATTTCTGTATAAAAATTAACTCTGATTAAATATAAATATTTAAAAGAGAGGGTTGCAGAATGCGGGTTATGGCTGCCAACTGAGCCTCCATATTTTGCTGCCTTCTTCAATAAAAATTTACATAAGAACTCCGGGATTTCCACTAATCTTTTGATGGGGTCAAACAAGCTATAGAAATTAAGAAATCAAGAAATTGAACTATTAATATCTAATTAAAGTTTTCTTAACTCTGTAAGTAGAAAATACCTGATTTTCTACTTGAAACATAGGGTTTCTATTTAGTATTTGGTAGTCTTTTGTAAAGCTTTATTCACATCAAATCAACCTTGACTATCAAACAAGACTTTTAGAACTCTATTTACACAACACATAGATAGACACATACATCATGATACCAATTCAATACTTACAGCCGCCAGCAATTATATCTGACTACTCCTCGCTCATAGTCAGGATAGCTGATGCTAACGATGATGAACCTTTCCATAGGCATCGTAGGAATTGCTCTGATGCGGATCACCTGATGATCTCTGGCAGTACTTATTCAGGCACAGCAAGTACCGTGACTGTCGGTCAGATACTTCCGGGTGGGGGTATAGCGGTTGCAAACGGCATTTATCCAGACGTTTTCAACAATGCGACACCTGATAGTAGCTTTGGCATCACTTCGCCAATTTTCCTCCAGGAGATTACTGCATGTGGCACGGATATCCGTACGGCGTATGTTGATCCTAGTGTCATTACCACCAGCTTTCCGTCAAAATCGGAATTGGCGTTAAATCTCACACCCGATGGCACAGGGCTGACTTTTATGGGTTACGCTGCCCCGCAAGACCAGCTCGACGTGTCAAACTCTAACACGCCGGGAATTATCGAACCGGGCAACCCTGTGACAGCGACTCCGACCTACAGGGCAGTAGCGCAAATCAAATACAATACGCGAATCAACTCTCAGGGTTATATCACCCCCAATGTAACTACAACCAACGCATACCCCGGTAACAATCCTCGTGCAGTGATACTAGGTTCAACTGGCTTATACTACACCGTGGGTAATGCTGGTAATGGAAATGGCTCATCAGCAGTTGCATCTGCGGCGGGTGTGCAAATTGTAATTCCAGGGGTGAACGCGACTTCCTCAACTCCTGGCACCAATCAGATAGGATCATTCAACATTACTCAATATGGCTACCAACCGGACAAGACTGCCAAGGACAACAATTTCCGAGGGGAGACTATTTTCAATAACACCTTGTATGTAACGAAAGGTAGTGGTAGCAACGGAATTAATACTGTATACCAGGTCGGCAACCCAGGTAGCTTACCAACCCTCGCCAATGCTGCTACTGCACCAATCACTATCCTGCCTGGCTTCCCCACAGACCTTGCGAAGGGCGCTGCAAACACCGTCCGCCACCCCTTCGGTATCTGGTTTGCCAACGCGACTACGCTGTATGTTGCCGATGAGGGCGACGGTGTTGCTGCTGATGCCGCAACCAGCACTACCGCAGGTATTGAGAAGTGGAGTTTGGTCAACGGTATTTGGCAAGAGGACTACGTTCTGCAAAATGGCTTGAATCTTGGTCAGCAATACACCGTAGACGGTTTGCCTGCTGCTTACAATCCGGCAACAGACGGTCTTCGCAATCTTACGGGTCAAGTCAATGCTAACGGCACCGTATCATTGTATGCAGTAACTTCGACCATCAGCGGCAGCGGCGATCAAGGAGCAGATCCAAACGAAGTTGTTGCTATCACTGACAGACTTTCCTACACAACAGCCACGGAGGCAGCGTCTGAGGAGTTCCGCGTCATCCGTGCCCCCGTCTTTGGTCAAGTACTGCGTGGTGTATCTTTCGCCCCTAAGCACCTAAAAAAGGGGGATTACAGAAATGAGAAGGAAAGGGAAAGAAGAGATCAGGAATAGACCTGTCCGGAATATTATCTAGGTGGATGCCTAAGCTAGGAAGTCACCCTCCTGACTCGGCTAACAAACGAAAAATTAATCTTGTTTACAATAGACGTCTCCAGAAATTAATTATACGTTGCCCGAAACCCTTGATTAAACTACCAAGTGTTACGTCTCTACGTATGACTCTGGAGATGTCTAGTAATTAGACTTTTTATTAAGACTAGTTAAGATGCGATCGCCTACCACCATCCACTAACCACTATCGGATGATCCTTAGGATACCAATACAGGATAGGATGGACGTTGATTTATGCGTTATTTTACTCTTTGACTTATGAAGCGCTATTGGTCACGTCTGCTTGCCCTGGTTTTTGTTTTAGCGATCGCCTTGATGGGCTGTAGTAGTCCGGATAGTTTGACCGGAAATTATAGCCAAGACACTTTGGCTGTAGTCGATATCATGAAAAATGTGTTGGAACTTCCCAACGATGCACCAGATAAAGCAGCAATTCAAGCAGAAGCGCGTCAAAAAATTAATGACTTTTCGGCTCGCTATCAGCGGGTTAGCTCTGTTTCTACTCTGAACTCGTTTACAACCATGCGGACGGCTTTAAATTCTCTAGCTGGACACTACAGTTCTTACCCAAATCGTCCCCTGCCAGAAAAGTTGAAAAAACGCCTACAGCTTGAACTTAAACAGGTAGAATTGGCTTTAAAGCGTGGCGGTTAACTATCTGCTGCTGCTTACGCAATTAAGAGTCAAAAGTTGAAAGTTAAAATTTTTAACTTTTGAACAAACACTTGATTGTGGTCAAAACCATTTTTATTAGTGTTATACTTTTGGCTCTTGACTATATTATGAAATTATGATATAAAGTTGAAGTTTTAAACAGACTTGGTGCTATAAATGCCTGTGGATATCACGGCTTTTTATTAGCAAAAGAATAAACTATGAACGCATATAAACGCGGCAAAAATTATAGTAAATTAACTCAATAACAAAATGCGGCAACAGAAATATGGTTTAGAGAGTCTTTAAAAAGTAAGGTTTAAAACCCCCTATAAATTAACCAGAAAATTTAGCGTCATACTGCCCTAAGCTATCTTGTGTTGGGGCTGATAATTCTTTGTCGACTGGGTGAACTGCCTACACTAGTACAGGTCGGCGTAAATAAACCAACCATTCTTAATCGCTAAAAAGCTTACTCCATATTACTTTTGACTTTTGACTTTTGACTTTTGACTTCCGCCTTGCGGTACTAGCACTCATAAAAATCTTTCTTACCCAGTCTCCAGTCAGGTATGTCTAACCGTTCCTTGAATATTGCAAAACCAATATTATTTTGGCGTCGCTTGTTCGCTGCTATATTCAGCACTACTCTGCTGATTCCGTTTTCTGCTGTCAGTCAACGAGCAGAAGCGCAAGTAAACGACTATTGCCAGTTGTCAGCAACGGCAACGCAAGAAAAAGAAAATTTACGCGCTTTGGCACAAAAAGGCAATGAGGATGCCCAGAACAACTATCGACAGTTGTTGCAACAACATGCAGAAGCTTTGCGAGAATGCCGCAGTCGCACTTGGCCCCAAGTTCAAGCAATTTGGTTGCGCTTGTATCCTTGTGACATTCAACCGGGAGCAATCGATCAAATTATGGATCAAATTGTTAGCCGGGGCTATAACCAAGTTTTTTTAGAAGCGTTTTACGATGGGCAAGTGCTATTGCCAGCAGGATCTAACCCGACAGTTTGGCCCTCTGTGGTTCGCACACCTGGGTCAGAAAAAGTTGATTTGTTAGCCCAAGCAATCCAAAAAGGACGGGAACGCGGTTTGAAGGTTTACGCCTGGATGTTTACAACCAATTTTGGTTATACTTACGCCCAGCGTCAAGATAGACAAGGTGCGATCGCACGCAATGGCAAAGGTCAAACCAGCTTATATGTTGTAGACAACGGCAGTCAAGTGTTTATTGACCCCTACAACTTGCAAGCCAAACGCGACTACTATCAACTGCAACAAGAAATTATACGTCGTCGTCCAGATGGAGTGCTATTTGACTATGTACGCTATCCGCGACAGGCAGGAAGTGATTCTATCGCCACTAAAGTTACAGATTTATGGCTATTTACCGAAGCCACTCAACAAGCTTTATTTCAACGCGCACAGAATTATAAGGGGTTGGACTTGATTCGGCGCTTTTTGAGTAAGGGATACGTCACAGCCGGAGATATCGCTGATGTCGATAAAGTGTATCCTACTGAAGGTGAACCACTTTGGCAAGGTCGCACACCTGCGGCAGTAACAGCAGAAAAATCCCTGATGACTGCAAACGAAAGGCAACCACTGATGCAAATGGAGTTATGGCAGCTTGCAGTTGCCCACGCCATGCAAGGTATCCTGGATTTTGTCACTTTAGCTAGTTACCCCGCACAGCAACTAGGTATTCCCGCAGGGGTGGTGTTTTTCCCTGAAGGAAATCAATCATTAGGACAAGGTTATGATTCTCGCTTGCAACCTTGGGATAGATTTCCCAGTAACCTAGAGTGGCATCCGATGTTGTATGCTAATTGCGCTGATAGTGCTTGTATTGTTTCTCAAGCACAGCGGGTTTTAAGTATGGCAAAACCAGGGACGCAGGTGATTCCCGCTTTAGCCGGCAAATGGGGTGAATCAATTAGCAATCGTCCGCCATTAGAAGTACAAATGCAAGCACTACGCCAATTAGCCCCGCAACTTAAAGGTGTCAGCCATTTTGCCTATTCTTGGCAATATCCTGAACATGATGGCGATCGCAAGTTCTGTCGTGTTAAGTAATGGGACAGGGGGACAAGGGGGACAAGGGGGACAAGGGAGATAAGGGAGCAATATCTTCCTCATCTTCCTCATCTTCCTCATCTTCCTCATC
>CASBQA010000068.1 GCA_949127635.1 Nostocales cyanobacterium PMM_0069
ACGCAAAGAACTAGAAACCAAAATCCGCACTACTAGCCCGAAATACGCAGCGCTGCAATATCCTCAACCTCTGAATTTACCGCAAATTCAGCAACAACTTGATAAAGACACTTTATTATTAGAATATTCCTTGGGTAAAGAACACAGCTATCTGTGGGCTGTAACTCCCAACTCCATCGACACCTACGAACTTCCCAAACGGGAAGAGATAGAGAAAGCAGTCACCGGATTTAGAGACAATTTAATTAAATGTCAAAAATTAAGAACATGTAACGAATTCTCCCCAGAAGAAAAAGCTCAAGCTTTGAAAATGACAGCTTTATCAGCAAGTAAACTAAGTCAAATCATCCTTGCACCTGTAGCTGACAAGTTAGGCAAAAAGCGTTTGGTGATTGTCGCTGATGGTGCTTTACAGAAGATTCCCTTTGCAGCTTTAACCGAACCAGAACAAAAAGGAAATTCCTCTGGTTCTGAATATCAACCGCTGATAGTCAATCATGAAATAGTTAATCTACCTTCGATTACAGCCATTTCTACCCAAAGAGTTGACCTGAAAGGACGCAAAACCGCACCCCTCACCCTCGCAGTCCTTGCCGATCCGGTATTTGAAGCTAAGGATGAGCGAATCACTGGCAAACCTGCAAGTATCGCTGATAACCTTGACCTTCGTGGTCAAATAGAACAATCTGACTTGAAGCGGGGGGCAAAAAATCTTAATCGCAATGGCTGGGAAAGAATTAAAGGTACGCGCACTGAAGCGATCGGCATTTTAAATATCATACCATCTTCTAATAATCTGCAAGCTTTTGATTTTGATGCTAACTACAACTGGATAACAAATCCGCAACTGTCACAATATCGCTTTCTACATTTTGCTACCCACGGCTTTGCTGACCCCAATAACCCAGAATTATCAGGAATCGTTTTATCTTTAATAGACAAACAAGGTAAACCCGCTAATAAAGGTTATCTACGATTAGGTGATATTTTTAATCTTGACTTTGCTGCCGATTTAGTAGTACTTAGTGCTTGTGAAACTGGTTTGGGTAAAGATGTCAACGGTGAAGGCTTAGTAGGCTTGACAAGAGGATTGATGTATGCAGGTGCAGAACGTGTGGCTGTGTCTCTGTGGCAAGTTGATGATGCAGGGACAGCACAATTCATGCAAGAATTTTACACGCAAATGTTAAAGCAGGGCAAATCCCCTACGGTTGCTTTGCGTGCTGCACAATTGAAGTTATGGGAATCGAGTTTGAAAAATCCTTATTATTGGTCTGCTTTCACTTTACAAGGTGAGTGGCGATAGATATCACCTCACCCCGTCCTATCGGACACCCCTCTCCTTAGTAAGGAGAGGGGATGGGGGTGAGGTGATATCTATGAAGGCAACCTGCGTTTAAAATAAAATCTTAAAGCAGGGCAATCTCGGCTCCCGATGGTATCTGTTGTTGCACAACTTTAAGGATATCGAGAGTTTTTTGATAAGCAACTTTCTCTCTCTTGCCAAAACGTTGAGCCGCTTTTTCTAAGTCAGCGATCGCAGCTTCGTGATATCCTAACGAATGTCGCGCAACTCCGCGATTAACATAAGCCTGAGCATTACTAGGATTAAGTCTGATTACTTCCGAAAAATCGCGCACTGCACCGGCAATATCTCCCGTTCTAGTGCAAGCGCAAGCTCGATTAAAGTATGCTCTATCATCGTTGGCATTGAGACGAATTGCTTTATCAAAGTCGAGCATCGCTGCTGGCAAATCTGCCAACTCTAACTTCGCTAACCCTCTGTCATTATAAATATCGGCTTGTAGAGCTTGCAAGTTCTGCGGAATTATCGACAAAGCTTTATTGTAATCAGCGATCGCCTCAACTTGATTCCCTAACATAGCAGTGGCAATGCCGCGATTATAGTAAGCTCGAAAATCATGGGGTTTGAGAGCGATCGCTTGTTTATCATCAGCGATCGCATCTGTATAATTTCCTTGTCTGTAGTGTGCTAATCCCCGATTCAAATAAGCTTCAGCATTCTTGGGAGCAAAATTTATCGCTTTTGTACAATCTGCGATCGCACTATGGTAATCTTGTAATTGAAGATACGCAAGACAGCGATCGCTATAAGCTGCGGCAAAATTACTTTCAAGCTGAATCGCCTCAGTTAAATCTGGAATTGCTTCTTGATAATTGCCTCGTTGTATCTTCTCTACACCTAACTTCAAGAAGTCACTAGCAATCGGTGTTGCCTCAGCGCTGAAAGTAACAAAATTGAGAGCGATCGCCATCATAAAACTGAGAATGAATCGATAGCAGCGATTCATAAACAAATCTCCCAATTTAATTTTTTGTGCAAAACGTGCAGCGGTAGGTAAGGAATATTTACCAAGAAAAGATTCCCGATTCAGGAGCCATAATCCAGGATGTCAAATTACGCTTTGCGTAGGATAAATAACCTGTTGTCGCACCCCATTTATTAACATAAACAGGTGGCAACAACAACCCCAAACGTTGCATTCTGACTCCTATAGAGACGCGAAATTTCGCGTCTCTACAACTGGTAACTTTACTTCTTCCAGTTTTTATTGTTAGCTTGATCGAACACGTAAGCAGCTACGTCTTCAATCTGAGCCGGTTTTAAACGACCTTTAAAAGCAGGCATAGCACCTTTACCCTTTGTAACTTGGGCAATAATCGCTTCTGCCGAGTTCATAGCATACTTCTCTAAAGCTTCTTTCTTCAGAGTTTTTTGAGCATTAACTAAATTTTTACCACCAGCATGACACTGGGCACAATTAGCGGCAAAAATTTTCTTTCCAGTGACTGCATCTGCTAAAGCTGGACTGTTGAAGGTAAAGGTAAAGATTGTTACGCATAACAACAATACCGAAAGAATCTTTTTCATCCCGTGTTCTCTCTGCAAAAAAAAGGACTGTTTAGTGCAATATCCTTCATAATTGTGAGCTTCATGGTTATTGTAGTCAAATGACAGCCTGTCATAGTTCGCAGTTTTGTTGGTGGTTGGTTGTTCGTTGTTGATGGTTAGTGGTTGGTTGTTGTCAAGAATTATCCTAACCTCTCCCCCACTCCTCGCTAACATTGTACAGACGCGATTAATCGCGTCTCTAACCACCCCCCAATTTATTCAACCCTTCTTCTGTAACCCGACAAATTCGCCAATCATCTAAAATAGAGGCTCCCATGCTGCGGTAGAATGCGATCGCAGGCTCATTCCAATCCAAAACACTCCACTCTAACCGTCCACAATTTCTTTCCACAGCTATTTGAGCTAATTTTGTCAATAAAGCTTTCCCAATACCTTTTCGTCGATATTTCGGTAAAACAAACAAATCTTCTAAATAAATTCCTGGTTTAGTGAGGAATGTTGAATAATTATGAAAAAACAGAGCAAAGCCGGCTGCTTGCCCTGCGTATTCTGCTAAAATCGCCTCAATATACTTAGTCTCAAACAAATGCTCTTTCAGAGATTCAGCATTACCAGTGACCGCATGAGATAATTTTTCATACTCTGCCAACGCCTGAATTAACTCAAACAGCACAGCGCAATCTGCCGGTTCAGCAAACCGCAAATTCAAATCGTTATCAAAAGTCATTAGTCAATAGTCCAATAGTCAATAGTCCAATAGTCAATAGTCAATAGTCAATAGCGCTTTTTTATTACACTTGCCAGCAGAAATCTGAAACCCTATTTTCAAATTAGTCCGCGTAGGCGGACTTCGTTTGTGTAGCCGCGATTTTAATCGTCGGGGCTTCAATAGTGCAATAGCCCTTGACCCTTGACCATTGACCCTTGACCAATTATACCAACCAACCTTTCAAACGTTTAGCTATGTGAGGGCGCCGCAATTTTCGCATGGCTTTGCTTTGAATTTGTCGCACTCGTTCGCGAGACAAATTAAACATATTGCCTACTTCTTCTAAAGTACACGGTTCGCTGGTAGTCAAACCATACCGTAGAGAAATGACATCTTTTTCTCGTGGTGTCAACACATCACCCAAAACTTCCCAAATCTCCTGACGCATCATGTTTTCATTCATTTTTGCTTCGGGAGATTGATTATCTTCGTCTTCTAGCAAATCCATCAATTCCGTGTCTTCTTCTTTACCCACACGATGATTGAGAGAAAGTGCTTGACGGCGTAGTTGTTGTAGTTGGCGTAGTTGTGGCAAAGGAATTTCTAAAACTTCTGCCATTTCCGCTTCTGTGGGGTTGCGACAAAGTTTTTGTTTAAGTTCGCGTTGCGCTTTTTTAAGTTTGTTAAGTTTTTCAACAATATGGATTGGTAAGCGAATTGTCCGCGCATCATTAGCGATCGCTCGCGTAATTGCTTGTCGAATCCACCAATAAGCGTATGTCGAAAATTTATAACCCTTATCTGGGTCGAATTTTTCTGTAGCGCGATTTAACCCCATTGCCCCTTCCTGAATTAAATCCAAAAAAGGTACTCCGCGATTGAGATATCGTTTGGCAATTGACACTACCAACCGGAGATTTGAGCGAATCATTTTTCGCTTCGCTACTCTGCCTTGATACAAGCGACTTTCTAGTTGCTTTTCTGTCATTCCAAGGGAGGATGCGGCTTTTTCTTTAGTAGCTTGTTCACCCAGTTTTTCGCTTAACGAAACTTGTAATTCTCTTACTTCTTCATTAAACCGCACTCGCCGCGCCAATTCTACTTCTTCTTCGGCTTTAAGTAAAGGATAACGCGCCATTTCTTTAAAAAATGCGCCGACAGCATCATCATGCTCGGTTTTATTATATCCGGACGGTCGCGCTGCTGCCATTTGATCGCCATCGCGTTCATCTGTTTCCATTTCCGCGATCGCAGTATATTCATCTGCTACTGCTTCTAGTTCGAGTGGTACTTCACTCTCAACACCATTTTCTACTAGTATCTCCATTGTTCCCAATTCAGCAATATTCATAGTTTCCTTAAGGGATTGTTGCTTTGTTTGGTACATAATTAAATGACAGCTGCTTTTTCTTGAGGTTTGGTAGTTTTCACATCAGAACAAATGCACCTGTCTTATAGCAAAATATAGGTTTCTGCTAATGTCTCATTGAAAGCGACATTCAGTCTGTATCTTTCATTTCATACTTCCTGTTACATATAATTCAAAAATCAATACTGGTATTTGCACTTTCAAATATCTGCTTCCACTCTCAACACATATATTCCTCATTCTTTTGTTTATTAGCAAATCTGTCAATTTTTTAAACTTTATCAACTTTAACA
>CASBQA010000069.1 GCA_949127635.1 Nostocales cyanobacterium PMM_0069
CCCTTATCCCCTTGTCCCCCAAATCCAGCTGCACTCGATAAAAATTCGCTTGTACAGCTAGCACAGTACCCAGCAACTGACCAGTGGTAGAAAAAGCTTCCCCTTTCATCAAGCAGCAACCGGACGGCGAACTAACAGAGAAAAATAGCCAGTACAATCTGTAATTTGTTCCACTTGATAGCCCGCCATTGTCAGGCTATCAGGAACTTGCTCAATCGGTTCTCCAGGGTCTAACCAGACTTCTAGCAAACCTCCCTGTGGCATTTGTTCTAAACGTAATTTCGTCCGCACAAAATTAATCGGGCAAGGAGTGCCCCGCAAATCGAGTTGAGCATCGGGAGTTGAGACGGAAGATACGCTCATTACTTAAACAAATTTCCCAAAAAACCTTCTAGACCACCTTTACCAGTGCGGTCTCCCTTAATTTTAGCTAGCTTCTCTAGTAATTCTCGCTCATCTGGCATCACCTTAGTGGGAATATCAATTAACACTGTCAGCATGTGGTCGCCTCGACTTACAGGATTTCCTAACCGTGGTACACCGCGACTTTCCAACTTCATCACCGTATTCGGTTGAGTTCCCGCCGGAATTATCAGTTCCACTGGACCATCTACCGTATTTACCTCTAAACGACAACCTAAAATTGCCTGGAGGTAGCTAACTTTGATTTCCGAGATAATGCTAATTCCATCTCGGTGGAATTCCTCATCCTCATTGACGAACAAGTAAACATACAAATCTCCCGGAGGACCACTGCGCTGACCTGCATCTCCTTCATTAGAAATTCGCAAGCGCGTCCCATTATCCACCCCAGCGGGAATTGTAATTTTGAGTTTCTTTGTTACTTGATTTGCGCCTTTGCCGTCGCAAGCATCACACTTGTCTTCAATTACCATCCCCGTACCATTACAGGTCGGACAAGTCGAAACTTGAGTAAAGCTGCCAACAGGCGTTCTGGTGACGCGACGTACTTGACCCGAACCGCTA
The DNA here is from genome assembly GCA_949127635.1 of Nostocales cyanobacterium PMM_0069. Lineage (GTDB taxonomy): Bacteria > Cyanobacteriota > Cyanobacteriia > Cyanobacteriales > Nostocaceae > Hassallia. Next base: position 988 of record CASBQA010000069.1, read on the forward strand.
CAAGTCGAACAAGTCCGGGGTCGAGTTCCTGGTTTGGCACCAGATCCGGTACAGACATCACAAGTTTCTAGATGAGAAATGCGAATTTCTTTTTCACCGCCAAATACTGCTTCTCGAAAATCTAACTTCAAGTCTAGCCGCAGGTCATCACCTCGCACCGGACCGCTGCGCCGTCTTTGCGTAGAAGGACCACCCATCCCCCCTGCAAAACCACTGAAAATACTTTCAAAGATATCAGCAAATCCACCCATATCGCTCATATCTTGGAAGCCTCCAGCGCCAGCCGCAGCACCGGATACACCAGCTTCACCAAAACGGTTGTAACGCTCTCTGATTTCCGGCTCAGAAAGCACTTCATAAGCGCGGTTAATTTCCTTAAAGCGATCCTCCGCTCCCGGTTCTTTGTTCACGTCTGGGTGATACTTCCGGGCTAGGCGGCGGTATGCGCCTTTAATTTCTTCTTTGTCGGCGTCACGAGAGACACCTAAAATTTCATAATAATCGCGGGCCATATAGCAAAGGTAAAAGTTAGAAGGTAGAAAGCGGAAGGCAGAACTTCAAAAAGGCAAAGGTTAATTTTTGTTAATACTTGATTTTACCTTTTACCTTTGACAAAAATCACTCTTTATATTTTGAGCATCAGATGCATTGCTCCTCAAAAAGGACAATCATCTACGCAATTAAAAGCTACTTGCCCTGGATCAGGCTTAAAGAAAGCTAACTTTGGGCAAGTTTTTTGCTCAAACTTTTGACTGCCGATTCGGCTGTTTCTTTTACAATTGTGCTATGCAGGACGGTAAAACCCCGCCGATCAACAGAGGAGCTAGCCGCACCTATAGGTGTGGAAAACCCCCATATACGTTTAATCGTATCTGTACTAGCACTCCGTGTAGTCCACGGCAACTCGCTTCTACAATCTAACAAACCATTGCGGTACAACACCAGGTTTCGGGAGAAAGGGGAAAGGGGAAAGGGAAAAGAATTATTACCAATGCCCATTGCCCAATTATTCTTTAACGTATCACGGAAGTCCCCACCTTCTCTGCGAGACGCTAACGCGAACAAGGTACTTTAATGGTAGGTATAGGGAGTGGGGGATGAGGATTACATCTGGAATTGATTTTTTACCTGGTAAAAACAAATTTGCTTATGTATGACGAATCCCCAAGATTTTCTGGTAAGCTAAACACTATCTTGACCACCAATGCCATAAGCGCTCCCCCAAGCTGGATAGGTAAGTGTCGCAAGAGAAAGATTTGGGTATTGGGAACCAGGACTTCTGACAAGAGGAGGGAATGTAAGACTTTCTAGTACTACGAAGTCCTAGAGGCTATTCCCGACGAATTGGGAGCGATCAACTTCAGCCGTAGGCAAGTCTGAGTAGTTCACTCGATCGCCTCATAATCCGCTTGTAAAGTACCCTCATCTTCAAAATCAAAGTTGAATTGAGGTGTGGGTGTTCCATTCACTGATTCAACAGGGGGAGTAAAGGGAATATCTGAAGTCTGAGCGACTTCATCAGTTGACAAAACAGAAGGTCGGTTGTAAACATCGGCACCAATGGCAAACAAGGTTTGTTGAAAGTCATCCAAGCGCTGTTTAAATTCTTCTGGTAAAATACCATCTTCAGTTATCGCTGCTTGGAGTTTTGTGACTTTTTCATTTGCCAAAGCTTTCATCGAATCGGCAATCAAGTTGCCATTATGCTTTAAAGTCGATTCGTAACTTGACAACAGAGTATCCGCTTGGTTTTTTAATTCAACCAGTTGCATACGTTTTCTGTCATGTTCGGCAAACATTTCTGCTTCTTGCCGCATCCGTTCTACTTCCTGGGTACTCAAACCACCTGTGTTGGTAATCCGAATACTTTGTTCTCTACCGGTGCCTTTGTCTTGAGCGGAAACCTTGAGGATGCCGTTGACATCGATTTCAAATGATACTTCGATTTGCGGCACACCACGGGATGCGGCGGGAATTCCAGCGAGAAGAAATTTACCGAGACTTTTATTATCCCTTGCCATTGCCCGTTCACCTTGAAGGACTTGAATTTCCACGCTCGTTTGCCCATCGGTTGCGGTGGAAAATATTTGGGACTTGCTGGTAGGAATTGTAGTATTGCGTTCAATAATTTTAGTGAACACTTCTCCTAAAGTTTCCAATCCTAGCGATAAAGGTGTAACATCCAAAAGTAAGAGATTCTCGACTTCGCCACCGAGCACCCCAGCTTGAATTGCAGCGCCGAGTGCCACTGCTTCGTCAGGATTGATCGAGCGATCGGGTGCTTTGCCGTTAAAAAATCGGATTAGGGCATTTTGAACTGCGGGAATGCGGGTAGAACCGCCCACCAAAATAATTTTATCTATGTTTTGTGGTTTCAACTCGGCATCTTTGAGCGCTTGAACCATCGGTTCGATGGTAGCTTCAATTAATTGGCTTGCCAGTTCTTCAAATTTGGAACGGCTGAGATCCATTTCTAGATGCTTGGGTCCGATTTCATTGGCGGTGATAAATGGCAAATTAATTGAAGTATTTGCCATGCTGGAAAGTTCAATTTTTGCCTTTTCCGCTGCTTCTCGCAACCGTTGCAGCGCCATTTTGTCTTGGGAAAGGTCAACTTTTTCTTGTTGGTAGAAGTGTTGAATCATCCAGCGGACGATCGCATTATCAAAGTCGTCTCCACCTAGATGGTTATTACCACAAGTCGCCTTAACTTCAAATACTCCATCCCCAAGTTGGAGAATGGATACGTCGAAAGTGCCGCCTCCCAAGTCAAAGACTAAAATTAGCTGTTCAATATCTTGCTTGTCTAAGCCAAAGGCTAAAGCCGCAGCAGTTGGTTCATTGATGATTCGCAGTACTTCTAATCCAGCAATGGTGCCAGCATCTTTAGTTGCTTGTCTTTGGGCATCTGTGAAATACGCCGGTACCGTAATTACTGCCTGGGTGACAGTTTCACCTAAGAAATTTTCCGCATCTAGTTTGAGTTTTTGCAAAACCATTGCGGAGATTTCTTGCGGTGTGTAGTTACGTCCGCGAATTTGCACATCAACCGTATCATCTCGACCTTTGACACAAGCATAGGGGACGCGATCGCGTTCTACTTCGGTGTCATCCCAACGACGACCAATAAATCGCTTAATACTGTAAATTGTGTTCTCGGCATTTGTAACTGCTTGTCGCTTTGCCAATTGACCGACTAAGCGCTCGCCGCCTTTGCCAAATCCGACAATACTTGGGGTGGTTCGTCCACCTTCGGAATTGGCAATGACAATCGGTTGACCACCTTCCAATACTGCGACGCAACTATTGGTAGTGCCTAAGTCGATTCCAATAACTTTTGCCATAACTAACGGTATTTTACGCTTGTGCTTAAATGCGATAATAGTGATTTTTCGCGGAGTAACTTTTTAACTACGAACAAGTTATTTACGGTTTTTGCAAAAAAAGCATTCTTCTCCTCCCGATGGAAGAAAAGCGTAAGTTAAGCGAAAACCTTAAATAGCCATGTCCTAGTTTGGGTACGCGATGCTCGACAAACGCAAGAGGTTCAATGACTTTTAGCTACCATTAGTCAGCAGTTAGTCAGTAGTCAAAAGGAACCAGTGCTATAGTAATGGTTACTTTTGACTTTTGACGAATGAAAAAAGCGTTCGTTTAACTACATTGGTGAATTAGACTGATTTTCCTCCATAGGAGGCATGTCTTCTTTCGGAGCAGCAACTTTGACCATTGCATGACGAAGCACGCGATCGCCCAAATAATATCCGCGCACTAACTCTTCTAACACTGTTCCTTCTGGATGTTCATCCGTAGGTTCGCGCATAACTGCTTCGTGCAAGTTAGGATCGAATTCTTGACCTTCGGGTCGCATTGGTGAAACACCCAAGCGTTTCAAGCAATCTACTAGTTGCTTGTAAACACCTTGATAGCTTTTATGAATTGTTAATTCGCCATCGCTTTGCGGTTTGAGATGTGCTCTTGCCCGTTCAAAATTATCAACTACAGGCAATAATTCCATAATCGTATTCCGCTTCACCTGCAAGTCAAGCTCTTCTTTTTCCTTGCTGGTGCGTTTGCGATAATTCTCAAAATCTGCCCCAATCCGCATATATTGGGTGTTGCGCTCTTCTAATTGCGCTTTAAGTGACTCTATTTGTTGAGTCATTTCTGCTAATGCGGCTGTATCAGTTTCAGTCTGCGGAGTTCCAGCAGTACTATTGTCTTGTATCTGTGTCTCTCCTGATGTATTGGTTTGGGCTGTCACTTGCTCAGTAACTTCGCTATCAGATTCGTTATAGTTCATTTGGACTGGGGACTCGCTCATCATTGCTTACTTTACCGAAAAATTGGGTTTAAAGCCCCATCCTTCTAGGACGGCTTTTTCATGATTGCTCATAAGTGAATCACCGAGGCGTTGATTCCCGGTGAGGATGTCAACTTTCTGTTCACCCTAGAAGATGGCTTATATTGTTTATTTGTTTATCCTCTTCCATTATTATGTAATCATTCCAAATAGTATTTACCTGAAACAGCAAGAAGGCGCACACTGAACCTGTACTCAGGCGGCACCGGCATTCCGAAAATATGGCATGGGGCATCGTCCAAGTGAAATTCTGAAACTTCTTTTTATTCCCCTTTCCCCTTTCCCATTGCCCAATGCCCATTGCCC
>CASBQA010000070.1 GCA_949127635.1 Nostocales cyanobacterium PMM_0069
CGTTGAAACTTCACTTACTCCCTATTAGGGATTGAAACGAAGGATTCCGCGACCAGGACAATTACCAACACGTTGAAACTTCACTTACTCCCTATTAGGGATTGAAACAATTTATTCCCGACACCCATCCACACCAAAACAGGTTGTTGAAACTTCACTTACTCCCTATTAGGGATTGAAACCTTTTGAAACTCCTTGAACAAGGGACAAGTCTAGCGGAGTTGAAACTTCACTTACTCCCTATTAGGGATTGAAACGCCAAGCATCGCTGAGAGCCTGACCAGAAATCTGTTGAAACTTCACTTACTCCCTATTAGGGATTGAAACCGACGCTAAAGGGGTACGCAATAATAAAGAGTCTGGTTGAAACTTCACTTACTCCCTATTAGGGATTGAAACCCCTTCCTTTTCAGCCCTTTCTTCAATAATTGCAAGTTGAAACTTCACTTACTCCCTATTAGGGATTGAAACCAATATTTCGGAAGTGGTTCGGGCGGACATAAACCGCGTTGAAACTTCACTTACTCCCTATTAGGGATTGAAACTAGTGGTGAGTGTGCGATCGCACTATTTATAAATTGGAAAGTTGAAACTTCACTTACTCCCTATTAGGGATTGAAACTGAGTGATGACGCTAAATCCATCCCTACATAATAAGTTGAAACTTCACTTACTCCCTATTAGGGATTGAAACTGAAACTAAGCGACAAATAATTCTAGATCATCTCTGGTAAATCGCGCACATTGTAAAGACGTTCCGGCGGAACGTCTCTACGATTGTTGGTGATAATTTATTTCACTGCTGAAATTACGCCGGCACTACAAATTTTTGGCTTCCTGCAAGCCCAAAGGCTGCGTGAATGACTTGCAAAGCTTTAACACCTTGTTCTTGATCGACGACACAGCTAATTTTAATTTCTGAGGTGGCGATCATTTGAATGTTGATTTGGTGTTGAGCGATCGCCTCAAACATTTTCGCTGCAACTCCTGGTTGTCCCTGCATACCTGCACCAACAATACTCACTTTGGCGATCGCATTATCCAAAACAACTTCACCCCAGCCAAATTCTGACGCTGCTTGTTGTAGCATTGTCTTTGCCGCTTCTCCATCCATCCTGGCAACAGTGAAGGCTATATCTCGTGTGGGAACACCATCAATTACTCGGCAACGCTGAGATTGGATAATCATATCCACACTGATATTGTGCTGCGCCAATAGTCCGAACAACTTCGCTGCCATCCCCGGACGATCTGGTAGTTGACGAATTGCCAAACGCGATTGGTTCATGTCTAAAGCGACACCACGGACGGGGGGATGGGAGGGGGAGGACAAGGAAGAAATTCCTCGTAGTTCGCCTTGTCTCCCTGTCTCCCTGTCTCCCTGTCTCCCTGTCTCCTCATCCTCTATCTCAAACGCTTCCCGGAGTGCGGCAACAGCGCGATCGCATTGCGCGGCATCAACTACGCAACTTACTTTTACTTCGCTAGTAGATATCATCTGGATGTTCACACCTGCTTCAGCGAGGGTGATGAACATTTGAGCCGCGACACCGGGACGCCCAATCATTCCTGCGCCGGAAATGCTGATTTTGGCGATTTGCTGTTGTACCATGACTTCAGCTTCTGTGGATGCACCATTTTGACTTCGCAATGCTGGGGCGATCGCTGCTGCGACGGCTTCGGCACGCTTCAATATCGGTGTTATTACGGTAAAGGCAATGTCATTTGTATTGCCTTCGTGTATTGACTGAATAATCAAGTCTACATCGACATTTTGACGGGCAATTTCTCCAAATAACCGCGCTGCAACGCCTGGTTTATCTGGTACGCGCAACAAAGCTACCCTTGCTTGGTCGGTATCAAATTCTACATTATCGACCGCACGAGCTATTTCTAAATTGAGAAGCGATCGCTCTTGTGGTTTAGGGGAAGTTACCCAAGTACCCGGTTGATCTGTCCAGCTTGAGCGTACCACGAGGGGAACGCCGTAATTGCGGGCAATTTCCACAGCACGGGGATGCAGCACTTTTGCCCCTAAGCTGGCAAGTTCCAACATTTCATCTGAGGTAATTTCGTCTATCAGCTGTGCCTCCGGAACTAAACGCGGATCTGTAGTTAAAATCCCTGGCACATCTGTATAAATTTCACAAAAATCTGCTTGTAATGCTGCTGCCAAAGCGACTGCTGAAGTGTCGGAACCGCCACGTCCCAAAGTTGTAATTTCCCATTCTTCTAAGCTGGATATACCTTGAAATCCAGCTACAACAACAACTTTGCCTTCTTTGAGATGGCGTTTTAGGCGATCGGTTTTGATATCCAAAATTCGGGCGCGGGTATGTTCAGCTTCGGTAACAATTCCTACTTGAGCGCCTGTGAGAGAAATCGCCGGCTGTCCGAGTTCATCCAATGCCATACTAACCACAGCGATGGATACTTGCTCACCAGTCGAAAGTAGCATATCCATTTCCCGACGGTTGGGATTTTTCGAGATTTCGTGCGCTAGTTTGACAAGTCCATCGGTGGTTTTACCCATTGCCGAAACCACGACAACGACAGAATTTCCGGCTTTCACAGTTTTGTAAACCCGCTGTGCCACAGCTTGAATACGTTCAACTGAACCGACAGAACTGCCACCGTATTTCTGAACTATAAGCGCCATAATAAAATAATTAATAAAGAAGCCTAGAAGGAATTGTAATTTAAACTGTGTAACTAAGTTATCAGAATTAGCTGACACACAAAAGCTAAACTTCACATTTTGTTGTTGATCTTTTTTCTGCCATACTTTATTTCATACAGCCCCAGTAAGCCTGCGGCTACTAGCAAAGGTAAGAAGTAGTAAATTGCCCGATATGTTAGTAATGAACCGAAAATTGCCGCAGGTGAAACTTTAGGGGAGAGAATCAGCAAAATTACCGTTTCAAAAACTCCTAAACCACCAGGAACGTTGCTGACAACACCAGCGAACATCGCTAACAAGTAGATTCCCAGAAAATCTAAAAACGACAAAGGTGTATTTGCGGGTAGCAGTGGATAAAGAACCGCTGCTGCTAAAATCCAGTCAAAGCTGGAAACGGCTATTTGCGCTAGGGATATTTTGAAAGAAGGAAAGCGAAACTCTTGCCGGCGAATCACTAAAGGTTGTTTAATCAGAAGACTTCCTAACAAATAAGCCGCAACCAAGAGTAAGAAAATGATACCGATGGGACGTGCTGTGGCAAAAGGTAAATGTAGTTGGGTGGGAATTTTTAGCGGGTTGACGAGAAACATTATCCCAGCCACGGCAAACATTCCCAGCCAAAAAGTAAAATTAGCAAAAGTAATAATTTGAGCGATCGCTAGTGGCGAAACTCCCCAACTTGAGTAAAATCGATAACGGATCGCACTACCTGTCACCAAAGCAAAACCAATAGTATTGCTAAAAACAGAACTTATAAAGTTAGTAAAAGCTATCTTTTTCGCCGCAAGAGTACGATTAATATAACTAAAGCCTAAGATATCGTAGCCGATCATCACCACATAGCCCAAGGCACTCAAACAAATCGCCAAACTTAAACGTTTTTTGGGAATTGCTGTTAAAGAGTTGAGGATATCATGAAAATTATACTGATGTAATTCGGAGGCGATCGCCCACACCGAAAGCAGCAGCAGTAGCAAACCAAACAATGAACTAAAGTGGTGTCGGACTTTCTTAAGCATAAATGTAAGTATTTCCAGATACAAGTGTTAAATGGGAGCATCCCAATTCTGCCGCAATACCCTAGAAGGGTATCGCTACACAAACAAAGCCTGCCGACCCAGGCTCTATGAGTCTTAGAACCTGGGTCGGCAGGCTTTGTTGGTATAGCCCCAGGAATCTCGCGCCTGTGGGCGTTTGTGCTGTTAATTAAACGGACATCATATTACTGCGTACATCATGACGCATAAAAATTTATTCTTCCCCTTTTACCTTTTTCAAATCCGTTAAGTCTTTTTTGTCAACTAATAAACAACAAATAACCAATATTTTAATAGTCGCAAACTTTCCATCTAGTTGACACAAGATTGACACATCCTTTATATAAGCTTTTCCTTACAAGGAGAAGGAATATCTCCCTCCAAAAAAGAGTAATTGGTGGTTAACAGTTAACAATTAACCACTAATCATCAACTACTAACAAATAACCAAATTTAATTTTAAAGGTATGAAGTACAAAATACCTCAAATTCTACTATTAATTTCCGTACTAACTCTCGTTGGCTGTAACTCGCAACAAGTGAAAGCACAACGACCACTTTTACCTCCACAACCAAGCGATCGCGTCTTAGCTACCCCCCTAACTTACAAAATAGAAACTTACAACAGCGAAGCAATGGGTGGAAGTCGTACATATGGCGTTTCTTTACCTCCTGACTACGCACAAAATCCAAATCAACGCTATCCGGTAATTTTTCTTCTCCACGGTGGACACGGATATCCCCAAGATTGGTTTGCCAAAAAGGGAGGGGCATTAATTACCTTACAAAAATTGTATGCATCAGGCAAGTTGCCACCCAGTATTGTGATCACTCCAGATGGTAACGATAAACGTGGTTCTAGTCCCTATTGGGACCCCCAATATTTTGATGGTCCCAATGGCAAAGTTTCTACAGCGATTGGAAATGAACTGGTAAAAGTCGTGCAAAGTCGCTACCGAACACTACCCAATCCCGATTTTTGGGCAATGGGTGGATTATCTTCTGGTGGTTGGGGTGCCGTCAATGTGGGATTGCATAACATTAATAACTTCTCGATTTTATTTAGTCATAGTGGTTATTTTAAGGATAAAAGTGGCGCAGAAAATAGTCCAATAATTTATATTAAAACCATTCCTCCCCAAGCTAATAAACGTTTGCGAATTTATCTGGATGCGGGTAAATCAGATACTGAAGAACTTGATGATGCAAGACAGTTTAATCAAGTATTAAGTCAAATGAAAATTTATAATATGTTTCGTCAGTTTCCTGGAAGTCACACTTGGGATTACTGGCGCGAACATTTGGCAGATTCTTTAACTTTTGTAGGGGAACAATTTA
>CASBQA010000071.1 GCA_949127635.1 Nostocales cyanobacterium PMM_0069
GCTTCAGTATTAGATAGCAAGACTTTGCAACTCAAGACAGTGCAACAGCAACTTCAAGAAGCTCAAGCTACCCTCAACCGCACTACCAACACTCTCAATGACCAGCTAAAACAAGAAAAAGCCAAACTCGGAAGCATTAAAGAAGTGCGTCCTGTAGATGTTCAATTGGCACAAAGCGAAGTCAAGAGTGCCATGACTGCGATCGCTCAAGCAAAAGCAGACATGGATTTAACTTATATAAAATCTCCCATAGATGGAAAGATTTTGAAAATCCATGCTAGAACCGGAGAAGTAATCAGCACTTCTGGATTTGCAGAAATAGGCAAAATATCGCAAATGTTTGTAGTCGCAGAAGTCTACCAAACCGATATTCAAAAAGTGCGTCTCGGTCAAAAAGCCACCATTACCAGTCCCGCAATTTCTCAACCATTACAGGGTACTGTAAGTGAAATTGGTTGGCAAGTTGACAAACAAAATATCTTCAGTCTCAATCCCGGATCAGATACTGACCGGAAAATAGTTAAAGTAAAAATTCGCCTCGACAATCCAGCAGATAGTAAACGGGTTGCTCGTTTGACCAACTTGCAAGTAGATGTCGCTATTAAAATGTAGCACTAGTTATTGGTCAATAGTCATTAGTCATTGGTTAGTAATTAACGTTTTATTTTTAACTGTTGACTGTTGACTGTTGACTGTTGACTATTAACCAACAACCAACAATTAATAATGGCATTCAAAATTCCCTTAGCATGGCTTCAGTTAGTTCAACAAAAAGTTCGTTTTTTAGTAGCTGTAGCAGGTATCGCTTTTATTGTGTTGCTGATGTTTATTCAACTTGGATTTCAAGATGCACTTTATTCAAGTGCTACCGCAGTACATCAAAGTTTGCGAGGAGATTTATTTTTAGTCAGTTCTCAATATAAAGCTTTGACTTCGGCTCAAAGTTTTTCTCGCACTCGTTTATATCAAGCACTAGGATTTGATGGTGTAGAGTCAGTTAGCCCTATCTATGTACAATTTGCTAAATTAAAAAATCCCGAAACCGGAGAGAAATACTCAATATATGTTATTGGTATCGATCCAGGTAGAAATGTTTTGAATATACCGGAAGTTGACCAAAATTTAGATAAACTCAAAATTCCAGACGTGATTCTTTTTGACCGACTTTCTCGTCCAGAGTTTGGACCGATCGCCGCAAATTTTGCTAAATCAGACAAAGAACAAGTAATTGAAATATTTCCCTTTAATGCATTAAATGGTTACAGAGTTAGATTGGGTGGTTTATTTAGCCTTGGTCCCTCCTTTGGAGTAGATGGAAGTTTACTTGTTAGTGACTCAACTTTCTTTAGAATAGATCCAAATAGCCGTACATCAGAAATGATAGATATGGGTGTTGTTACCCTTAAACCTGGTGTTGATGCTGAAGCAGTTTTGGCAAATTTGCGAGCAGAATTACCTGATGATGTCCAAATATTTACTCACCAAGGCTTTATTGACTTTGAGAAAAATTATTGGTCAATTAGAACACCGATTGGCTTTATCCTTAACCTTATGCTAACAATGGCTTCTGTTGTAGGTGTAGTCATCGTCTATCAAATTCTTTACAGTAATATTGCTACTCAATTCGTTGCTTACGCCACTTTAAAAGCTATAGGTTATGCGAATAATTACTTATTAAGTGTAGTTTTTCAACAAGCTTTAATATTAGCAATTCTCAGTTATATTCCTGGATTTGCTTTTTCCTTAGGTTTATATGACTTTGCAGTTAAAGCCACTAATTTGCCAATAAGGATGACTTTGAATAATGCACTAATTGTATTGATTTCAACAGTTTTAATGTGTATTACTTCGGGAACACTTGCAATTAATAAACTCCGTTCTGCCGATCCAGCAGACATTTTTTAAATTGGATAGTGGTTAGTGGTTAATACAACACCTATCAACTATCAATCATCAACTATCAACTAACACCCATCAACTTACAATGAACCTCCAAAACAAAACTATTCTCATCACTGGTATTGACAACTTTATCGGCTCGCGTGCTGCGGAATTAGCCATAGCCCAAGGCATGAACGTTCGGGGACTGCAAAGTTCTCCAGATAATCTGAAAAAAGTGCAACAATTGGGCGTAGAAGTGATAATAGGCGATATTAATCATGCTGCTCTTGCCGAAGCTGCTTGTGAAGAAGTAGACATAGTTTTTCATACAGCCGAACTTGCCAAAGAAGCTGGTGCAATCGACCGTTTTCGAGAGATAAATGTTAAGGCAACCGTCAACATAGCTTCATCTGCTAAAAAAGCTGGTGTTAAAACCTTTGTGCATCTTTCCAGTGGTTTAGTTTACGGTTTCAACTATCCCGATCGCGTGACCGAAAATGGACCACTTAACGGCGAAAATAATGCCTACTGCGAAACGAAAATAGAAGCAGAAACAGCACTTTTACAACTAAATTCTCCCCCAAATTTTGGCATCATCATCATTAGACCAGGTGAAGTTTATGGACCAGGAAGTATTCCTTGGATAGTTCGACCACTTTTATTGATGCGTCAAAAACTATTTGCTTACGTAAACGATGGTCAGGGAATTATGAATCATGTATATCTAGATAACTTGATTCAAGCCATGTTTTTAGCTATAGAAAAAGAAGCACATGGAGAAATATTTAATATCACTGACGGACAAGAAACTTCTTGGAAAGACTATTTCATGCATTTAGCAGAAGTTGCCAAAGCACCTGCACCCTTTTCTATGTCCAAAGATGAAATTAAATTATTTGTCAAGTTGCGCTGTCAAGGACAGAAACTGTTTCGTAAAGAACCAGATATTCTGCCTGAATCTATAGATTTTATGAGCCGTCCCTATGCTTATTCGATTACTAAAGCACAAACTCTGTTAAATTATCAACCAACAATTGACTTAGCAGAAGGAATGCGACGCACACAAGAATGGATCGATAAGACGGATTTGCAAAAAATCGTGAAATAAGCGTAATCCTATGAGCAAAAATCAGCCGCGATTGAGTATTGGACTACCTGTATATAATGGGGAAAAATTTCTCACTGAAGCGATAAATTCACTTTTGGCTCAGACGTTTGCTGATTTTGAATTAATTATTTGCGATAACGCATCAACAGACAAGACAGAGGAAATTTGTAGAACATACGCTACTCAAGATGAACGCATCCGTTATTACCGTAATCAAAGAAATATTGGATGCGCTCCTAACTTCAATCGAGTGTTTGAATTGTCTACGGGGGAGTATTTTAAGTGGGCAGCTTATGATGATTTACATGCTCCAGATTTTATCGCTAGGTGCATTGAAATACTTGATAAAGACCCTACAATAGTTTTGTGTCACTCTCAAGCATATTTGATTGACGAAAACAGTGATATCTTACGCACTTATGATATCAAATTGAAAACAGATTCACCAAAACCCCAAGAGCGTTTTCATGAGCTTCTGACTAAGCACTTATGCTATCAATGTTATGGGGTAATACGTGCAAGTGCTTTAAGAATAACACCCCTGATGGGAAGTTATGGTCTTGCAGATGGAATTTTCTTGTTAAGACTGGGGATTCTTGGCAAGTTTTATGAAATTGGCGATCGCCTGTTTTTTGCCAGAATCCATCCGCAACAATCAATGAGTATGTTTTTCCCCGATTATTTGTCGTTTACTAACAATAATACACAATACTCATCGAGTATGATACCTGATTTTTACGGGTGGTCAGTATGGCTAGATTCGGCAAATGAAGGACAAATTATATTTCCACATTGGCGAATATTATGGGAATATACTCTTTCCGTATGGCTGTTTCCCATGAATTTGTATCAACGAATATGTTGTCATATTAGTTTATACAAAAAGCTGAAAGGAAACGAATCTTTTTTAATTAAAGATTTGACAAAAGCCACTCATATGTTTTGGATTCGTTGGAGAAAGTATTCTGTTCCAAAACAGCAAATAAAAACTTTCCCTTAATAACGGTTTTTGTTTGCGTGTAATAAAAGCAATGAGGCACACCATATTGTGCCTCTACAAAATAATTCCAAAAATTACCTATTTAGGAGCGATAACTGATGTTGAAGTTATCTAAAATTAGTTCATTGTTAATCGCTATTTTGGTAAGTGCTAGCTTTACTAAAATAGCAAATGCCCAAGCAAATACAACACTGACGGTAGTAGTTAATGGCATAAAACACCAAAAAGGTGAGTTGTGCATGGGTATTTACTCAAATGAAAAAGGATTTCCTTTAAGTACAAAGAATGTTGTAAAAAGTGCTTGCAAAAAAATTACAGGAAATTCTATCAAACAGCAATTTACTGGCTTGAAGCCGGGAAATTATGCTGTTGCTGTCGTTGACGACCAAAATGGCGATCGCCAACTTAATAGAGACTTTTTCGGCATCCCTAAAGAAGGCTTTGGTATTTCCAATAATCCCACAGTATCAATCACAACGGGTACGCCAAAATTTAGTAAAGCTCGTTTTTCACTCTTGAAAAATACCACAGTCAACATAGACATGAAATATGGACTCGATCCATAAAACCACATTTAAAGGGAATAAATTTAATGATAGATTTGGCGATATTCCTGTCTAAATCTTTGCTGGGTTGGCTAGCTATACAGATGTTTTTAGCGGTTGCTTTTTTGTTTTATTTGCACTCAAAGAGCAAAAACATCTTAGCTGATGAGCAGTTGCCGAAAACGGCAGTAATTCTTTGCTTGCGCGGAGCCGATCCGTTTTTGTCTGATTGTTTGCGATCGCTCTTAAACCAGAACTATCCACAGTATGATTTAAAATTAATTGTCGATAGTTACGAAGATCCAGCTTGGAAAATTGCCACTGATATCAGCCAACAAACAGCAACCAACGTCCAAATCAGCCCTTTAAAAATGCGGCGCCAAAATTGCAGTCTCAAATGCAGTTCCCTAGTGCAAGCTATCTCTGAATTGGACGATTCCTACTCATTTGTTGCCCTAATCGACAGCCATAGTATAGCCCATCCCAATTGGCTGCGGGAATTAGTCACTCCTTTGACTCATCCTAAAATAGGCGTCACAACTGGCAACCGTTGGTACGTACCCACAGGTAACTATTGGGGATCTATGGTACGCTACCAAGGCAACATATCCAACGTTGTACAGATGTTCCTTTTCGGCATTCCTTGGGGTGGTAATTTAGCGCTAAAAACAGAACTATTCCGAGAAACAAGACTGCTAGATAAATGGGGACAAGCTTTAAACGAAGATAAGCTACTATGCAAAGTTTTAAAAAAACAGAAAATGCAAGTTAAATTTGTTCCTTCTTTGATGTTGAATCGGGAAGAATGCGATTTACCCAGCTTACTCAGCAGTCTGCAACGCCAACTACTTTCTTCTCGACTTTATCATCCTTTGTGGTCAGCGGTGATTGGTGATGTTGTTTCTAGTATTTTAGTTCCTACTCTCGTCATCTTGTTAGGTTTAGTAGCGTTTTTGAGCGGAGAATCGGATGCTGCATCTTTATGCTTTAGCAGCTTTATTATCTATACCATCGGGTTACTTTTTCTCATGCTGGGATTAGAAAAAGGTGTACACGAAGCAATTGATTTTCCAGATAAAAACACGACAAAATTATCACTTGTCACACTTCTAAAAATGCTGATAGCAATTCCCCTAACACAGTGGGTTTATGGATTAGCATTTTTATCATCTTTGCGGACATCAACAGTCAATTGGCGCGGCGTTTCTTATGAAGTGAAAAGTCCTTGGAACATCCGCTTATTAAAATACTAGCCTTATCAAGTTTCCGATCAATCTGATGAAAGTAAACTTTCCTTTTAGTAAGCACTTCAGTGCTTTAAATAGGCGTTAAAACGCCTCCTAAATAATCATAAATTAGCCTATTTATAAATGCATAATTTCTAAATCTAAATCTACAGCAGATTGCGTTGTTATTAAATACAGCTAGAGACGTTCCGCCGGAACGTCCCTACAGGGTTTTGGGTTTCACGCATGTACCTCACCTGAAATCTAAATGTATCTGTAACTATTAGCGCAGATACATGACAATTTTCCTCAAATATTTGCTGCGTAAACCCTCAATATATCCGCACCAAAAGCAGCAATTTTATGAAATATTTCCTTCCATGAAAAAGCAATCTCTTCGCAAGGCAATTTTTACAGGATTGGCTACCATTTTGTTATTGGGGATCTACATCGCTGTACACCAGTGGATTTTCTGGTTATTACAGTCTTTCCCTAATTTTACCGCCGAGGTATTAAGAACAAAGCTGCTGAATATCGCACTATTAACTCACCTTTGCAAATCAATCGTATAGAGGTGATTAAAAATGTAGAAATTAGCAATACTATAGCGCTTATCGTTTGAATCAAGTACAGATTTATCTGCGTCGAGGGTGCGTTCATCTGCGGTTCCTTAATTCTTTGATGTATTGCACCCAACTGATAACCGCTATATATTACTTCTTTGATAAAAGTACGCAAAAATTGCAGTTTCAAATGCATTTCTATTGTCCAAACCGTCTTAGAATTAAATAATTCCTACAAGGTAGTTGCCTTAGTTGATGCCGATACGGTAGTAAGAGCGATAAAAATAGAAATATTGAGTTTGTAGTGAGCGCTTCAGCACTCACTAAAGGGGAGCAGAGTATAAATACTCTGTACAATTTGAAATCTGTGTCAATGCGTAAATCCTAAGTCCAACTTTTATTAGAGCGATCATATTCTTTCTCTCTGATAAAAACTACCCAAATTTATTGGAATTATGAAAAAGCAACCGCTTCGCATTGCGCTGTTGACAGGATTGTATGCTCCCTTCCTGACAGGAGTTTCCATTGCAGTACACCAGCGAGTTCGCTGGTTATTACAGCAAGGACACGAAGTCTTTCTTATTCATCCAGAATTTAACGACAAATACCCCAAAAATGTTGGCTCGCGTCCGATGGCTGGGTTAGAAGAATTAACAGTTTTTCCGAAATTTTCTTCTTATGCATTTCCATCACAACCGTTGATGTTATACAAGTCTCTTCCGCAACCGATGCACAATCGGTATTGGAGTGATACTGAGTTGTTGGAAAAATACCAGCCTGACATTGTAGTGGTTGAAGAAGCACCGCAAATGAGGGGATGTTACTCGCTTTTCTTGCAAGGTTACGGTCGTCCAATTGGAACCGAATATGCAAAGCGAACCGGCACACCAATCATATCTGTTTTCCATACCGATATCATTGCTTATATTCGATATTACTTGGGAGACGTAATTTTCAACTTATTTCGTCCAATTCTTCCCACTTTAGTTAAGCAAATGAGTGACGCTTATGACGTCAATTACTTTTCTTCGCGGGAACAATTGAAAAAGTATCAAAGCTTGAATTCTCAACGTAGTGAATATCTCCCCTATCAAGGTATTGATTGCGAAAAATTTCATCCCCAAAACATTATTTATAACCCGATTCCCAACGACGATCGCCCAACGCTACTTTTTGTCGGACGCATTACCCCAGAAAAGAATGTCACTCAACTTTTAGATGCATTTCCACTCATTGCTGCTAAAATTCCTAACGTTCATCTAGTCATCGTTGGTAGTGGTCCAGCTGATGAGGAAGTCAAAAGACGCGCTCAAAAGTTTAAATCTGGTGTTACCATCTGGGGTGAGTCCCACGGAAAAGAATTGTTAGGCTGGTTCGCACGAGCAGACATATTTGTCAACCCCTCCGTCACAGAAAACTTTTGCACCACCACTAACGAAGCTCTAGCTTCCGGAACCCCGGTTGTTGCAGTCTACGCACCTTCAACTACAGAGCAGGTATCTCCCGGTGTCAACGGTTTGCTAGCCGAACCTAATGACGCAGAAGATTTCGCGGAAAAGGTAATTGCAATCCTGGAAAATCCCGCTTTCAAAGAAGAATTGACACGGCAGGCACGCCCATCCATACTTGATTTCGATTGGGCTGCATGTTCGCAAAAATTTGAAGATAAACTCTATGAAGTTGTTCAAGCATCGAATCGGGTTGAGGTAAAAGCTGCCTAGGTAGTAGATGGGGAGAGCAGGGCAGGGCTGTTTCATTCTTGGAAGAAAAATGATTCAATCGAATCTGAGGTAACAAACGCGGATCGAGGGTGCGTTAGCGCACCCAA
>CASBQA010000072.1 GCA_949127635.1 Nostocales cyanobacterium PMM_0069
ACCGTGTATCCCACGGCTGCAAGTCCTCGTTGACAGACTACTTGAGCGGCTGCGACATCTCTGTCGGTGACGTAGCCGCAATTTGAGCAAACATGAACACGTTCAGAAAGCAGCTTTTTACCCCTTGTCAAGGGTGTCTCCTGATCCCTAGTCCCCAGTTAAAAGTCCCTTCTTAACAGCCACAACCATTGTGACCGCAGCCTTTCATGGTTTTGTGACCTTCAGCGCAAGCTTCCGAGCAATAAGATTTATCGTCCTTTTTAATCGAATCCTCAATGTGAACGACACACAGGCAAGAAGGACAAGCACATTTCATTTGGGTTACAGTTGCCATAATTTTTCCTCTGAATACTTAAATCAAGATAACACATGAACAGTTGTTCAGACTTGCCTTAATAAAAATTAACCTTAGTTAAGCGATAAATTGATTTTGAGGTTCATTCGCCAGAAAAAATTATCTTGTGTATTTTTGGCTTGAGAAAAAATTCTCTAAAAATAAAATATTTTATTTAATTTGTAAAACTACTTATGTAATTTAATTAATTAATACTAAATAAAAATATTGATTCACGTAGATAAAGTTTTTAAGTCAGAATTATTCGAGTTTAAAGCAAACCCAGAAAGTAGCCGTCAGGTTGAGTATAGTAGATTTTAGTGGGTTTATGATTGCTTTACGTAAGCTGGTGGCTAACTTTAGCAACTCTTCAAAGGATTTACCGCAAAAATGACCTGGTAAAAGTAGATTTTTGTTTAAATAATGAAAAGAGAGTTTATTTAATGTTTCCCGTAATTATTCGTGCAGCGAGTTAACAGTGCATGAGCTACTGCTTAAATCCAATCTGTCTCAATCCAGAAAATTTGGCATACAGCCAAAGGTGTCAGTCTTGTGGCTCGCTTTTGCGGTTGCGCGATCGCTATCGGGTGCTCAAACCATTAGGTCAAGGTGGTTTTGGTGCAACCTTTCTAGCCCAAGATGAAGTCTTACCAGGTGAACCAAGTTGTGTAATCAAGCAACTACGTCCTTCAGCAACCGCACCACACATTTTGCAAATGGCGCGGGAACTGTTTGAGCGAGAAGCGAGAACCCTAGGCAAAATTGGCAATCATCCCCAAGTACCTCGGCTGCTAGACTATTTTGAAGATCATGAACAATTCTACTTAGTGCAGGAATACATCAGTGGCGCTACCCTTCAGCAGGAAGTGAAACGCGACGGAGTTTTGAGCGAAGCCGGAATCAAGCAATTCTTGAGCGAGATGCTGCCATTGCTACAATACATCCACGAGCGAAAGGTGATTCACCGCGATATCAAGCCAGCCAACTTGATTCGCCGCGATCAAGATGTCAGATTAGTTCTGATTGACTTTGGAGCCGTCAAAAACCAAGTCAGTCAAGTTACAAACCAATCCGAGCAAACAGCATTAACTGCATACGCAATTGGCACTCCTGGCTTTGCCCCTCCAGAGCAAATGGCTATGCGTCCAGTTTACGCTAGTGATATTTACGCGCTGGGAGTAACATCCATTTATTTGCTGACTGGCAAATCTCCTAGAGATTTGGACTACAATCCCACAACCGGGGAAATGATGTGGGAAAAGCTTGTACAAGTAAGCGATCACTTAACACAAGTGCTGCGAAAAATGCTCGAAGTCTCAGTACGCAATCGCTATCAGTCAGCGTCAGAAGTACTCAGAGCACTAGAGATGGAACCATACCTGGAGAGTTTGGCACAAAGTATGGTTGCTCAATCTTCTGTAAGCGTGAAAGAGCGAACTTCTCTAACACGTAACCACTTGGAAGATTCTGGTGTATATTCCAGCAATCCTTCTAGCACTCCTTCTAGTGCAGGGGTTCAGGAGTTAGCAGCAGCAATTCGTGCAAGACGAGCCAAAGCCGCAGAAGGAGCAGCTTTACAAGCTCCAGGAATACGTCAAGGAGTGATTAGCACAAAATCAACTACTTTGGCAAGCAGCAATAGTACTTCGCATCAAAATACTAAAGTTACTCGTAAATTAGATACTCAAAGTTTATTAACGGCTTACGTTAAAGGAAGACGAGATTTTGCCCAACACAATTTGAATCTACTGAATTTGCAAGGAGCGGACTTATCGGGAACGAATTTCCATTCCTCTCAATTGCAGAAAACCAACCTCCAAGGAGCTAATCTCCACAACAGTGACTTTGGCAAAAGCTCTCTTAACCGTGCCAATCTGAGGGACGCCAATTTGAGTAAGGCTTACTTTAATCATGCGGATTTAGAAGCAGCAGATTTGCGAGGTGCAGACCTTAGCTATGCTTATCTTAATAATGCCAATCTCCGAGGTGCTAATTTGTGTGGTGCTAATTTAACTGGTGCGAAAATTTCTGACGAGCAGCTGGCACAAGCTAAGACTAATTGGATGACTGTACGTCCCAATGGGAAACGAGGCTTATTATAATTTTAGACTTTAGATTTTAGATTTTGGATTTGAGATGAAGGCAATCCAAAATCGGAAATTTAAAATTGAAAATAATTTAAGATATCATGACAGGTTTATAACTTACACGGTATAGTTCGATGTTGCGATCGCCATTAGACAGCATCTAGCAGACACGCACACAGACTAAGGCTTGTTCGTTTGTTGGATTTATCGTCTGTTCCTCAATTGTGACATAGATAATATAAACCTAGATGGCGACTGGCTTACAACCTGCTTGCTGCGAGTAATTCAATATTTGGCGGCTACGGTAGTGAGTGCTGAGTTCACTGTTTTGAGTATTTAGCTAGATACACAAAAAGTAACCTAAATTAAAATCAAGATGGTTTGCTCCTGAATTTGGGAAAAATTATGGTTAATACCTATGATGATATCTTTGATGCTGCATTGTCTTTACCTCCAGGGTTAAGAGCAATGCTAGCTGAACATTTATTTAAAAGTCTGGATGCAGAAAATCAATTAGAAATTGATAATTTGTGGGCAGAAGAAGCAGAGAAAAGATTTCAAGCTGTTGAACAGGGAGAAATTACGTCTATTTTTGGTGAACAGGTATTGAGAGAATTATGTTCTAGGAGTAAGTAATACAAGCGATCGCAGATTAAACAAGATTATCTGAATCTATCTCATCTTAGTTTTATGATAGAAACAAGCCACTAATTAGGTTTAACTTATGTCTTCTCCTGTCCTGGAAAAACCTTCGACTTCTGAGACTTCCTACGTTCTTCTGTACAATGTCAGTTGGGAACAGTTAGAACAGCTTGATGTCGCCCTTGCAGGAACAAGCGCACGACTAACTTATTTAGATAATATTCTCGAAATTATGTCCCCACTTTCTGACGACCACGAGGACAGTAAAAAAACTCTGGCGATGTTGCTGGAAGTCTATATGCGGGCAAAGAATATCCGCTTTTATGGACGCTTAAGTGCAACTATAGGTAAACAGGAAGACAAAACGCGACGAGAACCAGATGAGTCTTATAATTTAGGCACAAAAAAACCTATCCCCGATTTAATTTTGGAAATAACTGTCACGAGTGGCGGAATTAATAAGCTAGAAATTTATCGGCGGTTGCGAGTACCTGAAGTTTGGTTTTGGGAAGATGGTTTCTTATCAGTTTATTGTTTGCAAGGTGACAGCTATATAAAAGTCTCTAAAAGTACTTTATTGCCTGATTTGGATTTGGATTTATTAGCACAATATGCGAGAATGTCTGACCAATATGATGCTGTGACTGAATATAGTCAGATAATCGCTTCGGTATTCTCAGTAAAACACAATAGCTCAATTCAGGCGATCGCAATTCCAAATAACTGATTAATGGAGTTCCAAGGCTCTTTAATGAAGTTCAAAGACTCTTTAATGAAGTTCAAAGACTCATTAATGAAGCTCCAAGACTCATTAATGGAGTTCCAAGACTCATTAATGGAGTTCCAAGACTCATTAATGAAGCTCAAAGACTCATTAATGGAGTTCCAAGACTCATTAATGAAGCTCAAAGACTCATTAATGAAGCTCAAAGACTCTTTAATGGAGTTCAAAGACTCATTAATGAGTATTAATTTATCAAGAACCTGATGCAGCCTTAGCAGTTCTACCTCTAATAGCTTTAAAGCGTTCACCTAACTGTTCGGCAATAGTTTTCAAGCCTGGAGTCTTCTTTGCAGCAGTCTTTACATAGTCATAAACAGTCAAACTGCTGCTCATGGCATCACTACCGACTGCTAATAGGGTATCATCTACTTGTTCGGTGAGTTGCCGCATTGAGGTTAAAATTTCGGTGAGTGTGGTGGTTAATTGATAATCTCGCACCAATTCCTCAACAGCAAAACTTGGGGGGAGAATGTCGCGGTTAGATTGAGCAGCGACAACGCTATTATTGACAAAGGCTAGGCTTTTATCACCCATTTTTACTAACTTGCGTCGTTCTTCGGTAGTTAGGGTAATCAAAAAGGGCAGCTTTTTTTGGACTGTCTGTAGTGCTGCTTTAATTTCTTGGATGTCTTCTGGGGAAATGCTGGCGTTGACATTTTGATAAGCCATCGTATAATTACCTGAGTGAGTTTCTTGCTGTAGTAGCAATGTTTACTATATTTATGATTCCCACAAAGTCATGCGATCGCACATTTTATTTAAAGAAAGCTCTCTATTATCTCTTTTACTTCGTAGTGAGCGGTTCACCGCTCATAGCATAGTAAGCCTTAATTTTGCGCTTTATACAAAGAGTGGTTGTGCTTAAGCGATAATATACATTTCCCCACAGAAGCACAGTTTATGACCTGCTGCCTAAATCCAGCTTGCCACAATCCCCCGAATCCTGATCGCACAAAGTTTTGCTCAAACTGCGGCACAGGACTGGTAGTGCTGAAAAACCGCTATCGCCCGATTAAATCATTAGGTGGTGGGGGATTTGGTAAAACTTATTTGGCAGAAGATATCGACAAACTAAATGAGCATTGTGTAATCAAGCAATTTGCACCGAAAGTCCAGGGAACAGGCGCACTAAACAAAGCCACAGAACTATTTGAGCAAGAAGCAAAGCGACTGCAACAGTTAGACAAACATCCCCAAATTCCTACATTGTTGGCGTATTTTGATGAAGATAATCGCCTGTATTTGGTGCAGGAGTTTATCGACGGGCAGAATTTATTGGCGGAATTACAACAGCAGGGAATTTTCAAAGAGCAAAAGATAAAAGAATTATTGCTGGATTTGTTAGATATTCTCAAAACAGTTCATCAACACAAAGTCATTCACCGCGATATCAAGCCAGAGAACATCATTCGTCGCAGTGATGGCAAGTTGGTGCTGATTGACTTTGGTGCATCCAAACAATTGACAGCAACAGTGATGACTAAACCAGGAACAGCGATCGGTTCTTTTGGTTATGCACCACTGGAACAGATGCAGGGAGGTGAAGCTTACCCAGCGAGTGATTTATATAGTGTTGGTGCAACTTGTTTTCACCTACTGAGTGGAATTCACCCTTGGCAACTTTGGCAACGACAAGGTTATGGTTGGGTTGCAAGTTGGCGATCGCATTTGCAAAAACCAGTGAGTCAAAAATTGGGGCGAATACTGGATAAATTATTCCAAGTAGAATACCAACAGCGTTATCAGTCAGCCGAGGGAGTTTTACGAGATTTAAATCCTGCACCAGTAATTGCAACTCCAGTATCACCGCCACCGTCTTCAACATCAACGCTAGTAACACCAGCAAAGCCACAAGTATTGCAGCAAAAGCCATCCAGACAAAATACTAATTGGAGAACAAGATTCTTGGTAGGTGTTGCTATTACAATAGTTATGTTCGTTATAGCTTGTTTCCGACTAATCCGATATCTGTAATTGCTAGCATACCAAGCGGAGTCTTATTACAAAGAATCCTCACAGGGCATTCTGGCTATGTTTTTTCCGTCGCCATCAGCCCAGATAGCAACACCCTTGCCAGTGGTAGTGATGACAGCACCATCAGACTGTGGAATCTCGCCACCGGAGAGCAAATCCGCACTCTCACTGGGCATTCTAACAAGGTTATGTCCGTCGCGTTTAGTCCAGATGGCAAAACCCTTGTCAGTGGTGGTTATGACAAGACCATCAAAATTTGGCGGCTACGGTAGTGATAAAATCGCTACAGCTAAAAACTACGCCAAAACCTGAGTGTGAAAACTGACAGCATCTTTTATCGTCTCTTTCAAGAATTTCCCAATATCTTCTTTGAACTGATTGGTAACTCTCCCGAAACAGCGAATCTTTACCAATTTTCTTCAGTTGAAGTCAAGCAAACAGCTTTCAGAATTGATGGTGTATTTCTTCCCATCCAAGATGAAGAAGTTCCTATTTATTTTGTCGAGGTTCAGTTTCAACCAGACACAGATATTTACTTACGTCTTGTATCGGAAATTTCTTTATACTTACGCCAAAACAAACGCAAAAATCCTTGGCGAGGAGTCGTGATTTATCCTAGCAGAGATATAGATAAAGGTGAGAAAGAAGATTTCATAGAATTCTTCCACAGCCAGCGTATCAGTCTCATTTACCTAGATGAATTAGGTTCAGCTGCATCACTACCGCTAGGCATTGCTACGATAAAATTAGTAATTGAAGAGGAAGATACAGCCATTAGCACCGCTAGGGAATTAATCAACCGCATCCAGCAAGCAGTAAATTTGCAACTGCCACAACAACAATTACTAGAATTGATAGAAACAATCTTGGTTTACAAGTTTCCGAAAATGAGTCAAAAGGAGATAGAAGCAATGTTTGGATTAAGTGAATTGAAACAGACACGGGTTTATCAAGAAGCTAGAGAAGAAGGTGAACAAAAAGGTAAACAAGAAGGTAAACAAGAAGGCAAACAAGAAGGACGTTTAGAAGCAAAATTAGAAGCTATCCCTAAACTGTTAGCACTGGGTTTAACCCCAGAACAGATAGCACAGGCTTTAGACTTAGATATTGCACAAGTCCAGCAAGTAGCACAGCAAAAATCGTCTTAAAATTAAAGAAAATAAAATCTACCTTCACACAAATCATGACTGACCAAGAACTCAAGCAACTGATCGAAAGTAATGCGAGAACTGCTCAAGCAATGCTTGATTCTATGGTAGAAGCAAGGCTAGAACGGCAAGAATTGCGCCAGGGTATACAAGAGTTTCAGTCAAAACTAAGAAATGTTTATAAATATATACTATATATAGGATTTGGGGCTATTAATCGTTTATACTCACCCACAGATAACTGCAAATCGGAATCATCTACAGGAGGCAGCATCACACCATCCTTCAGCTAATTTCATCCCATCATCACTACTAGGTCAGGGCTTGCTCGAAGTCAAACGAATAATTTTTGCTCAATGGTAACGCATAAATATTAAACTTATAAGTCTTGTGCAGCGATATCTCTAGCTATAAAATCAGCAATCATGTCTAAGGTTCTTGTTTCCGATCCAATTGACCAAGCTGGGATTGACATTCTTTCCCAAGTTGCCACTGTCGATGTTAAAACAAATCTCAAGCCAGCGGAACTAATAGAAATCATTGGTGAATATGATGCGCTGATGATTCGTTCTGGCACTCAAGTTAGCAAAGAAATCATTGAAGCCGGCACTCAATTAAAAATTATCGGTCGTGCTGGCGTCGGTGTCGATAATGTCGATGTTCCCGCAGCCACGCGCCAAGGTATAGTCGTTGTTAACTCTCCTGAGGGTAACACGATCGCCGCCGCCGAACACGCTTTAGCGATGATGATGTCTTTATCTCGCTACATCCCCGATGCCAATGCTTCAGTTAAACGCAATGAGTGGGATCGTAAAACTTTTGTTGGCGCAGAAGTATACAAAAAAACTCTCGGTATTGTCGGTTTAGGCAAAATCGGTTCTCATGTCGCCGGTGTTGCCAGAGCAATGGGAATGAGATTGTTAGCTTTTGACCCTTTCATTTCCACAGAACGAGCCGAGCAAATAGGCTGTCAATTAGTAGATTTGGATCTTCTATTGCAGCAAGCAGATTATATCACCTTACACATCCCCAAAACTCCGGAAACTACCCATTTAATCAACGCCGAGAGATTGGCAAAGATGAAACCCAATGCCCGAATTATCAACTGCGCTCGTGGTGGGATCATTGATGAAGACGCTTTAGCCGTAGCGCTGAAAGAAGGTAAAATAGCAGGAGCAGCTTTAGACGTTTACGAGTCTGAACCTCTGGGAGAATCTCAGTTGCGATCGCTCGGTAAAGAAATTATCCTCACCCCACACTTAGGTGCATCCACCACCGAAGCACAAGTAAATGTGGCGATCGATGTTGCCGAACAAATTCGCGATGTTCTTTTAGGACTACCAGCACGTTCAGCGGTGAATATTCCCGGACTTAATCCCGATGTCTTGGAAGAACTTAAACCTTACATGCAGCTAGCAGAAACCTTAGGTAGACTAGTCGGACAGCTAGCTGGGGGACGTGTAGAATTACTTAATGTACGGTTACAAGGCGAACTCGCAACCAACAAAAGTCAGCCTTTAGTTGTCGCTGCCCTCAAAGGACTACTTTACCAAGCTCTACGCGAACGTGTAAACTACGTTAACGCCACTATCGAAGCAAAAGAACGCGGAATTCGGGTCATTGAAACGCGGGATGCTTCAGTTAAAGACTATGCCGGTTCCCTGCATCTCGAAGCTACAGGTACTTTGGGTACTCATTCTGTAACCGGCGCTTTGTTAGGTGACGGAGAAATCTACCTGACCAATATTGATGGCTTCCCGATTAGCGTCCCCCCCAGCCAATACATGGTATTCACCTTACACCGTGACATGCCGGGAATTATCGGTAAACTCGGTTCCCTACTCGGCAGTTTTAATGTCAATATTGCCAGTATGCAAGTAGGTAGAAAAATCGTTCGTGGTGATGCTGTGATGGCACTCAGCATTGATGATCCTTTACCCGATGGCATTTTGACGGAAATTATCAAAGTGCCGGGAATTAGGGATGCGTACACAGTAACACTTTAAAAAGGATGAAGGATGAAGGATGAAGGTTAAATTGGGAATTATTTCATCCTTTATCCTTTACACTTCATACTTTAGATATGGCAAATACCTGGTGGGAACTACAAATTTTGTGCGAACCAGACCTAGAAGAATCTATCTTTTGGCGTTTGGAAAGTTTCGGCTGTCGTGGTACAGCGAGTGAAACAAAAGAAAATTCTTGTTTAGTGCGGGGATATTTGCCGCAATTTCAAGCGCAGTTACTAGATTTAGCGGCATTGTCATTATGGCTGCGTCAAGATGCTTTGTGTGTCGGATTGCCTGCACCGACTTTGCATTGGCAGATAATTGATGAAGAAGATTGGTCAACTAGTTGGAAACAACATTGGCAACCTCAAGAAATAGGCGATCGCTTTCTCATCAACCCCGCTTGGCTACCTTTACCAATTTCAGGCGATCGGCTGGTAATTAAGTTAGACCCAGGTGTTGCTTTTGGCACAGGTGCTCATGCCACAACTCAGTTGTGTTTAGAATCATTAGAAATGCGTTTTGCTGAAGTACCA
>CASBQA010000073.1 GCA_949127635.1 Nostocales cyanobacterium PMM_0069
TATACCACCTTCATGAGTGAATTTTATCGCGTTACCAACCAAATTGATGATTACTTGCTCCACTTCGGCAATTTCTGGAATCATTTCGCGCAGACGGCGCTCAATACCCATTCTCAATGTCATTGTGGAGCTTGGGCAAGAACCACAAGCACCTTGCAGTCGCAGCTTGACAATAGGACCGTCGAGTTCTACGAGTTCCACGTTGCCACCATCAGAAATCAAATATGGGCGTAATTCATCCAAGACTGTTTCTACGTTATCAGGTGTCAGTTGCATTGTCGGTTCCATGAGTTTAGACCTCCTAAATGAATGATGGAATTGGGGAATAGGTAATTGGTAATCGGTAACGGGCATTGGTAAAAATTCTTTTTCCAGTCCCCAGTCCCTAATCCCCAGGATTTTATTTTCTTGCTTTATTAAATTGATCGTAGATCCAATTGCAGCTGAATTACTTTTCGTTGTTTGTCGGTTATCCTATGTTACAGACTATTGACAAGTAACTAAATCTGTGATTTATCCGACAGCATAATGTTGGAATAGGTGAACTCAGTTATAGTACGCTCTATCCCTTAATATCTAAGATATGAGCGGTAAACCGCTCACTACGAGCTAAGAGTACATTTTATTTATCTGGGGTGTCAATTTCACTTGATAAAACCATAACTGGCTGTTGATATAAAGGTACTGTGAATGTGACCGTTGAACCAAGCCCTTCGCCCAAGCTGTAAAAGTTGACTTCACCACCCATTGCTTCTACTAGCTTCTGAGATATTGCCAATCCTAAACCTGTGCCGCCATATTGGCGAGTTCGGGAACCATCTACTTGGGAGAATAATTGAAATAATTTATCTTGTTTATCTAAAGAAACGCCAATACCAGTGTCTGCTACACGCACTCTCACCATACCAGGAAATTGCTGGTCTTGAAATACTACTTTTTTGCGAACTACGTCAGCGCTGAGAGTTATACCACCTTCATGAGTGAATTTTATCGCGTTACCAACCAAATTGATGATTACTTGCTTGAGGCGTAGATAGTCACCGTAGACAATAATTTCATCGGAGGTATCGGGGGTTTGCATCTCGAAGCTGAGGTTTTTCTGTTCAGCTTGCATGTGCATGGAATTTCCCACATCACTCAATAACTCGTCCAGATTTACTGAACGAAGTTCGTAATCCGTTTTGCCGGCTTCGATTTTGGCAAAATCTAAGAGGTCTTGGATGATATCGAGTAGGTGTAGAGATAATTTATGCGCTTCTAGCAAAAATTGGTTTTGTTCTTCAACATCATCTGCCATACCGTCCAAAATCAGCCGTTGAAAGCCGATTAACCCATTTAATGGGGTGCGAATTTCGTGAGATACATTGGTGAGAAATTCGGTTTTCAGACGGGAGGCTTCTTCGGCTTTTTGACGGGCGGCTTCTAATTCTTTATATAATGTGGCGTGAGCGATCGCTGTTCCTAATTGATCTGCTACTTCTTTTGCCAAGTCTAATTCTACTTGTGTCAGTTTATAGCACTCGTCCCGCAAACTGATGGTTATTAAAGCATTCGGTTGGTCTTGATAGCAAGTCGCAACTACTAAAATTTTCTCTTGCCCAAACAGTATATGCTTAGGCTTATTTTCCACAATTGGTTCTAGGGTTGCTAAAGCTTGAGCAAATGCAGGTTCAGTTGCTAAATCTATTTCTAAGCCTAGCATTGAGTCAATATTTGGCTTGTGATACTCTGCTATTATTGATACCTTGGCGCTTTCTTTTTCATACGGACAGATAATACAGCGTTCTAACTTGAGTGCTTTTCCTAAACTGTCAACTGTTTGTTGCCAAATAATATCTAAATCTAATGTCCGCCGGATGTTTCTGGTAATTTGACTTACCAACTTCTGGTATTGATGTGAACTTAAAGCTAACTCTAACTCTGTTGGTTTTGGTGCTGGCAGATGTACTGCTTTTTTGTTGCTTTTTGTTTGTAGCAATCGTCCCATGACTAAAACTGTAGTTGCAGCTGTGCCTAAGGTCGGCATAATTGGGCTGATTACCAACTCCAACTCAAATAATTCTTGACGATAGCTAAACCAGCACTGACACCTTTCCGGTGTCACATTTTTCACAATTCGCCCTAAACGTTGCAAATAGGCAACCTTTTCCACCGGAGCGAAAATTTCATCCCGATTTAGATCGCCTATTATTTGCTCAGAATTTATCCCCAAGCGATCGCCTGCACTCCAATAGAATGTCAGGTAATCTCCTGTGGTGTTTTGCGTGTACACCAACTCCGATCCCAGAATTGGTACTGAGTTATCAACTTTACTAGTAATAGATTTCAGATTCTTCGACAATAGATTCGGAAGTTGGGAGTTGGCAGTAATACTCATGACTTGAGTTAGATAAACAAACGAGACTCCGCAAGAGTTTCGCAAAAGCTGCTTAAAGTTTGGCATAAATTGTTACATCTGTGGCAAACTCGCAATGTTTTTTTCACCAATTTGTTATCCTCGACAAAAAAATTTACATTTTTTATCCTCTCTTTATAAGTTAAACCTCGTCTACCTTGAGAACCGTAGTTTTTTGTCAAGACTTAGATAGGTGCTTCCTGACGTCAATTGGGACACATCTGAATAATTAAAAATTCCTTTCTTTCAACATGGATGAGGTTTATATGTTTGATAAGTCAATCATTCCATTCCCCGCGTGGTGGAACAGGTGTACGGTAAGGTGTACGCGTCAGTTCATCATCTCTGGGAACTTCACCACGCAACCACTGACGAATTGCCACCTCAATCACTTTACTAGGATCGTTGGTCAAATGCTGAATTTGCTCTAATAACTCAGAATCAAGGTGGATAGCGATTTCTACCTTATCGGCTTGTCTATTTTCCGCATCGGTAGGTTTCTCTTTCATATTCATAGCTTTATACACTCTACATTCATCTTGTCAAAGGCTTTGTGAAGAAGACTGATACACAAGTAGTTGATTTGACAAATCTTTGTTTTTTGGAGTTTCATTTTTAACCCATACCGCCAAAGTAGCAGTTTCAAAAATGAACTCACAATTTTCAAAGAACCCTGACAAAACAATAGCTCTAGAAAATTTTTCAGTCAATCAGCAATTTACGGGCAATCACGCTTTCGCGATCGCCCAGAAATGTGTGTATTTTTTGCAGTTCTTCATGTTTATTGTACGACTCTAGTTGTTCAATACCAGATGCTATAGATATAGACCTTCATATTTCTCTTAAGGGGAAAGGGGAAAGGGGAAAGGGGAAAGGGTAAGAA
>CASBQA010000074.1 GCA_949127635.1 Nostocales cyanobacterium PMM_0069
ATCTGAATAGTTATTCGCCCAGTTTGCCGCAGTTTCAAAAGATTGTCTCGCCGCTGGAGAATTACCTAAAAATAATAACTCATCAATTGCTTTATAACGCCACACATAATAAGACCTTTCCGGAACCCAAGGAGATAGTGACTTTAAACTTTTCTCCATTAATGCAACAGACCTTTTTGGCATAGCAGCATACATAGAGGTACTAGTAGAAAGACCAATATAAGCTGTTAAAAATCGCGGATCGTTTCCCAGGATAACTTCAAAATATTCTGGACTTAGACTGTAACCTGTTTTTTCGCGAATTTCATCATCCCCAAAATATTGCAAAAAATCGAGATATACCCAATCAGCAATTAAGTTTTTATAGCCAAAGGTGGGCATTTGTTTCAGGAAACGAAGACGCATTTTTTCGGAATTAATTTCTCTTTCTATTTTTAAAGATGCAAGTTCATTGCTACTGTTCTGTTTTTGCAGTCGTGGAAATTGGATTAATCCAACTCCGAAGATACACAAAAAGAGTAAAAAACATGTATTAACACTTTGACGAGATAAAGAGAACATTCTGGTTGCTGGAAAATAATTATCACTCCTACAAGTACATAGTTCCCAGAAATAATGTCCAAGTAACAGGCTTTGTATTCTGAATCACCTTTCAGCCAGAGAATATTCAATATAGCAAATATAGTTACAGCTTGCGTTGTTATTAAATACACGTAGAGACGTTCCGGCGGAACGTCTTTACAGGGTTTTGGGTTTTACGCATGTACCTCACTTACCTGAAATCTGTTGTAAGTCAATTAAATAACGCTCAGTTGACGCAATCAGCAATAACTGGGGGCTTTTTTGTGCCTTGGTTTTAAAATAAGTACACAAAATTTTTTTTGAGAAAATTTTTTATTAAATAGTTTTATTAACGTCCTTTACTTAATTATTATGTTTAACGATTTAAATGTCAAAAACCCTGCCAATTGAACTTTTGAAGCTGAAAAATAAGGCAAGCAGAAATGTTAGCTGATTCACAAAAAGGATTTATTGTCAAGTTTTTCGGGAAAAAATTGATGATTTTCCGTAATTTAGTTAAATTTAGTGCAAGTTAGTTAGCCCTACTACTGAGGCTCTAATTAGAGCGATGGAAGTAGTCTAAAGTTTAGTGGTCGCTGGTTCACCGGAGCATCCCAACTAATTCGCCCTGCCTTCATCTGACCCTAGTCCTTGCTCTTGGCTCAAATTTCTAGCTTTTAACCGCAAACAGCACATTGTCAAAAACTTGCTCATATCTTCATGTGCTGTAGCACAAGTAACAATTTCGTATAAATGCCATGCACTTTTGACGCTTTGTAGGCTAATATCTATAATCTGCCGTGTCAAATCTTTTGTGAATTGATTAAAATATCCTTGTATACAATAAGAACAGTTTGTCAAGTTTCATAAGGCTGAAATTTCAATTCTTGCGCTAAGGTGTGATTAACACCGAATTGAAAGAGCGCTGATTCTGCCCAATACCTTAACTCCTCAGTTTAGGTGATTGGAAAAAAGCTAGTTGAGTGCTTGAATATGAGCAATACAACTGTTCAGTTTGGAAACTGGTGCTAGGGTAAGCTTAATCAATCATAGAGAGAGAAGCACTCAATGAAGCACTTATAGCATCTCAACTGTTTAGCTTTAAGGCGATGTCTATAGGAGCACAAATTATCACTCAGTAAGATATGAAGTAAATGTAAGAAGGGCTGCACTCAAACATCTAAACTGAGTTAAGATGAAATGCACGGTTTCTAAGTAGTTAAAGTTTTACATCATACTTAGGAATTAGATAAAGGCAACTATACCTCAGTTTGAATGTAATGATAATGCCACTGTAAATCCCAAAAAGATTTGGCAAAATTTAAGGGTATAATTACTTTTCTCAATACTTTTTAGGTAGAACAGGCTCAACTTTACTTAAAGACTTCATTGTAATTACACAAAAAGAGTGCAATTTCTGTGAAACAGGCTACAATCGGAACAGTCTTTACATAAACATCTCCCAACAGTCATATTAGTTTTATATGGAGTGGTGAGTTTTTTAGGAAGATGAGTCTTTTTTAGACCAGTTAGTCAAAAGTGATGTGCAACACCAACACTTATGGCGTTTACTTTCATCATGAGAAGTCGGTTGAAACAGCGGCTTCGCACTTAAGCTAGAAACACCTCCCCAGGGAGGCTTAAAAATTCCGGAAATATTAGTGGCTTTCTCCGACTTGTCCTATATTTTCGGTTGTCAAAAAGCTCATTTACAAGAGCACTAAAAACATCTTTCGTGAATTGATTCTGCAAGGAGCATGAGGAACGCGGCATGAACCAGGCTAACAACGTACTCGAAAGCATTTATCAGCCTGACCTAGAAATAATGAATCAGCCTGAGCTCGAGTTAGAAGAACTCTTAATCGAGGATGAAGAGGACTTGCTTATTAACGATGAAGGCGACGATGAATTTTTAGAGCCTCAGTCTGATGAGGACGACGCAAAGTCTGGGAAAGCCGCTAAATCGCGTCGCCGGACCCAAAGCAAGAAAAAGCATTACACCGAAGATTCGATTCGGCTTTACTTGCAAGAAATTGGTCGTATTCGTCTTCTTAGGGCAGATGAAGAAATTGAATTGGCACGAAAGATTGCCGATTTATTGGAATTAGAAAGAGCACGCGAAACACTTTTAGAGCAGTTGGATCGCGATCCTAAGGACAGCGAATGGGCAGAAGCAGTGCAACTGCCGCTACCAGCATTTCGTTATCGCCTGCATGTCGGTCGCAGGGCGAAAGATAAGATGGTGCAATCTAACCTGCGCTTGGTAGTTTCAATTGCCAAGAAGTATATGAATCGTGGCTTGTCCTTCCAAGACTTAATTCAGGAAGGTAGCCTAGGTTTGATTCGCGCTGCGGAAAAGTTTGACCATGAAAAAGGTTATAAGTTTTCTACATACGCTACGTGGTGGATTCGTCAAGCAATTACTCGTGCGATCGCCGATCAATCTCGCACTATCCGACTTCCGGTTCATCTTTATGAAACCATCTCTCGGATTAAGAAAACCACCAAGCTGCTTTCTCAAGAAATGGGTCGCAAACCCACTGAAGAAGAAATCGCTACTCGTATGGAAATGACCATTGAGAAGCTGCGGTTTATTGCTAAATCTGCACAACTGCCGATTTCTTTAGAAACGCCTATTGGTAAAGAGGAAGATTCCCGACTCGGCGATTTTATTGAGTCAGACGGTGAAACCCCTGAAGACCAAGTTTCCAAAAATCTTCTGCGCGAAGACCTGGAAAAAGTCCTCGACAGTCTTAGTCCCCGCGAACGCGATGTTCTTAGACTGCGCTACGGCTTGGATGATGGTCGCATGAAGACTTTAGAGGAAATTGGACAGATTTTCAACGTCACCCGCGAACGGATTCGTCAAATTGAGGCGAAGGCACTCCGCAAGTTACGCCACCCAAATCGTAACAGCGTTCTCAAAGAGTATATTAGGTAGTTAAGATTTAGAGTCAAAAGTCAAAAGTCAAAAGTCAACAATACTTCGGCTATTTACTCTTGACTATGGACTCTGGACTATTGACTCTAAATTATAAAAAACCTGGAAGTGAATTAACACTTCCAGGTTTTTTTATTTATTAAGATATTTATCGTTTTAACTATTACAGGATGCCCCAGTAGTGTAGAAAGCCTTTACCAGAAAATATCTCAACTAAAGCAGCGGCTGAAAAGCCAATCATTGCCAAGCGACCGTTCCAAATTTCTGCTTGTGGGGTGAAGCCCCAACGCCAAGCATTGCGATCTTCGATTACGGGGGCAGTAACTTTTGTAGTATTTGTAGTCATTATTGGCGCTCCAGAGTGGATTTACGAAACTTTGTTACTCTATGTAAACTAATATAACAATATTTTTCTAAGATGCAACATGATATTTAAAAAACTGTGATGTTTTGTTGACTTTAATAGCAATCACTGATATTAAGAATAGACTAAGAAATCCACTGGAACGTAAATCATTAAGGCTGAGGTTAGAGAGCGCTTCAGTTTTGCTTTGTCACAACTAATCAAATTATTGAGATATACTTGCAATTAGTATATCTCTGATGACATCAAATATTAAGATTTTTTTACCTAATCTTTAATGTTGTGTGTGAATGCGGCTGTACAGAATCCTTTGAATTATTAATAATAATTAGTATTTAACTGAGAAGAGACGTTCCGGCGCAAGAAGAGACGTTCCGCCGGAACGTCTCTACTACTGAGGTAAGTTTTGTGAATTTAAAGATTAAATTTTGTCAGAAAAATTAACTTAGCAAAAATTTATAGTTGGTTTCAGCTTTAATATCGCCAACTTCAAGCAGGAGTTTGAAGCGCAGTTGAACTAGCGCCTCTAAATCCTCTGGCGTTGGCTTGTCGCAGAATGAACATCGCCCTGCTTAAGAATACACTTGGGCAACGGTGATAATTTTTTCATCGCGGTTAAGTTGAAGAAGGCTTTCACCGGTAGCATCTCTACCTAGCAAAGGCACTGTTTCTACACTTAGACGCAGTACCCGCTCTCGATTTGTAACTAGTGCTACCTCAGTTTGTGCGATCGCTATTACCATACCAGCTAAATTGTCAGTTTTACTTTTAAACTTCAGCGCTTGCGTACCCAAATCACCGCGATTAGCTAGTTTGAAATCTTTCACTGGTATTCGTTTGGCATATCCTTCTTGAGTAACCAACAACAAATTACTATCCTTGGCAAATGTGACAAAGCCGACCATTTGCTGATGTTTCAACAGCCGTAATGCTTGCAACCCCATAGCAGCACGACCCATAATCGGTAGTTGTTCATCATTTATCGGAAACCGCAACAATCGCCCACCGGAACTGGCAACAATTAGATGTTCTCCAGGAGTAGCAAATTGGCTAAATAACAATTCATCATCGTCTTTTAGCTTGAGAATTGTAATTCCGCGACGAGTCAGATTAGTAAATTCCCCAAGGGAGAGGCGCTTAATTCGTGCCTGTTTTGTCAAGAGAATCATTTGCGAGGTTTCGGCGTTTTCTGGCAGTACAAAGCGGTTAATAACAACTTCTTGAGAGCCTTGAGCAGTACTACTAAGCATGGTTATCAGCGGTTTTCCCCGTGGAGAACGCCCCGTAGTTGGGGGAATGTCTCCTACATTCACAGGGTAGACTTTGCCACCACTATTTAACACCATTAACTCTTTATCTGTATCAGTTACTGCTGTTTGGATAATGAAATCATTATCCGGCAAACCGTTGTCAGCTTTCGGCTTTTTAGCTGATGGCTGAGTACGACGCACATACCCCCGCTGGCTAAACTCTAAAACAACTTCTTCTGCTGGCTCTTCGGATTTTGGATTTTGGATTTTGGATTTTGGATTCTCCTCCTTATTGGTTATCTGGTTATCTTCAAGGAGTCTATGAGTCTGGGTATCAAGAGTCAAAAGTTTGGTACGACGAGCATCGTTGTACTTACGCTTGAGACTACGCAAGTCTTTTTTGAGCGCTTTGAGTAACTCTTTTCTGTCGTTGAGCAACCGTTGTAATAAGTCAATTTCGTCAATTAATTGCTCAAATTCCCGCTGTAAATTTTGCTGTTCTAAACTGGTGAGGCGTCGCAACGGCATAGCTAAAATTGCATCTGCTTGGACTTCAGTTAAATCGAGCAGGCTACACAAATCGATTTTTGCGCTAGCACCATCAGCCGCTTGCCGCAAAATGAAAATCACATCATCTAAGTTAGATAATGCTTTTAGCAAGCCGTCGAGCAAATGCAGGCGACTTTCTGCATTTTGCAATTCATTAGTGTAGCGACGGTTGAGAGTATGTTCGCGGAAAGTTAAAAACTCTTGCAGGAGGTGACGCAAACTAAGTTGTCTTGGTTGTCCATCAACGATCGCTAAAAGAATTGCCCCAAAATTAGTTTGTAGAGCGGTTTGGTGATACAAATGCCTAAGAACATCCTGTTCGTTAGTATCGCGTTTGAGTTCAATGACTACGCGCATACCTTCGCGATCGCTTTCATCCCGCAGATCGGAAATTCCTTGCAAGCGACCTTGATTGACTAATTCCGCTACTTTCTCAATCCAGGCTGCCTTATTCACTTGATAAGGCAATTCTGTAATAATAATTGCTGTTCGTCGTTTGCTACCTCTAACAGGTGCCATTTCCTCTATTTGGGCAACTCCTCGCAGCACAATACTACCCTTACCTGTGGTGTATGCCTCGCGAATGCCAGTATTACCAATGATTTCCCCGCCGGTGGGAAAATCTGGACCCGGAATTAACTCAAATAATTTTTCGTCACTCAAATCAGGATTGTCGATTAAGGCAATTAACCCATCAACTATTTCTCCTAAGTTGTGCGGTGGAATATTCGTTGCCATTCCTACCGCAATACCCGAACAGCCATTTAGCAACAAGAACGGTAGCTGTGCTGGTAGCACTGTTGGTTCTTGCTGGGAATTATCGAAATTACCGATAAATTCCACCGTTTCTTCACCAATTTCTGCCAGCATTCCCTCATGGCTAATGGCTCCCAGGCGCGTTTCTGTGTAGCGCATCGCTGCGGGTGGGTCGTTATCCACACTGCCAAAGTTACCATGTCCTGACAATAAGGGATACCGACTGGAAAACTCCTGCACCAACCTTACCAAAGCATCATAAACCGATTGGTCGCCGTGGGGATGATATTTACCTAGTACGTCTCCGACTACACGGGCACACTTACGATAGGGTCTGTCGGGGGTTAAACCGAGTTCGTGCATGGCATACAAAATGCGCCGATGCACTGGTTTTAAGCCATCACGCACGTCTGGTAACGCCCGCCCGACAATCACACTCATGGCATATTCTAGGTAAGACCGTTGCATCTCCGTGTGCAGGGCTGTGGTGATTACCTGTCCCGTTGAGAGAAGATTTAACTGTTTTGCCATGAGTTTTTTCCCTGAATTTTCACTACACAAAAATCTCTATAAATGAACACAGCAGCAACCACAGCATAACGGATGAAATGAAATTCTTAACACAATCTTGACAGTCATCAGGCAAAAATCAGTAGTATTATCCGTCATATCATGGGGATACACATTGATTTTTTTTAAGTAGGTAGACAACTGTTTTGATTAAACTGGTAATTTCCGTCACCCTTATAAGTTAAATTCTCATGAAAACTGTTTTGATTGTCGAAGACGATCTAATTAATGCTCGTGTTTTTTCCAAAATTTTGACCAAGCGCGGTGGCTTGGAGGTAAAACATACTGAAAATGTGGAAGAGGTAATGAAAATTGCCTCTTCTGGTGAAGCAGACATTATTTTAATGGATGTTTCTCTCTCAAGAAGTGTTTACCAAGGTAAGTCTGTTGATGGTATCAAGATTACACAAATGTTGAAATCAGATCCACAGACAGCAAATTTACCTGTTATTTTGGTAACGGCACACGCGATGGAAGGCGATCGCGAGAACTTTCTCAAGCAAAGCGGTGCTGATGGTTACATCTCTAAACCAGTAGTTGACCATCAACAGTTTGTTGACCAAATCATCGCACTGCTACCCAAACAGGACAATTGACAATTTATTTAGTAACCGTCGCCCGCCAATATGTTGGGCGACTGTTTACTTTTTACACTTTAGTATATATGTACTGTTAAATGGTGCTTTTAAGCAAGATGGAGTGGAGGAGTGGGGGAGTGGAGGAGTG
>CASBQA010000075.1 GCA_949127635.1 Nostocales cyanobacterium PMM_0069
ATTTTCTTCTGGTGTGAGACGCTCTTGCAACAAAACAAGCGAGTGGTCTGAATCCCACTTCCCTTATTTCCCTAATCCCCAGTCCCTAATCCCCAGTCCCTAATCCCTAGTCCCTAGTCCCCAGTCCCTAATCCCTCCTTCGTACCTAACCACCCTGTTAAGTTTTCTTGCTGGATTGTTGTAGGATTAGCAACAGGTTTTACTTGATACCGCGTGGGACGTGGTGAAGCTAGGGTGACAGAATAAGTACGCAGTTCGTCTTGGTGGAAAACTGTAACTTGGATGTTGTCGTTGGGTTGATAATCTTTTAAGCGATCGCTTAACCCAGTTGCTATCACCTTCATTTTATCAATTGCCAACAACTCATCACCTGCATCGATTCCCGCTATTTGTGCAGGTGAAGTCGCTTCGACAAACTTAATTATCTCTCTTCCATTTTCAGCACTTGCTTTCACACCGAAATAAGGTTCTTCCTCGTTTTCTGCAACTAACTCCAAGCCAAAAGGTTGCAAATACTCGTTGAAAGGCAAATCTTCAGTATCATCAATGTAGCGCTTAAAGAAATCAGTTAAATCCATTTCTGCTACAGACTCAATTACTGACTGTAACTGTTCGGGAGTAAAGCCGATTTCATATGAGCCAAATTGCTGCCACATTTTCAGCATGACATCATCAAAAGAGCGTTGATTGCCATACTTTGAACGGATCAGCAAATCTAGCAACAGAGATACCATTTCCCCTTTTAAATAGTAGGAAATTTGAGAATTGCCGCTATTGGCATCCTGACGATAAAGTTTAATCCAAGCATCAAAACTCGACTCGGAAAGCGGCTGCACTTTGCGCCCAGGTGTCTTTTCGTACCTACTAATTTCTTTGCTTAAGCTAGTTAAAAATGTTTGAGCATCGTAAATGCCTGCCCGCAAAGGAATCAGCAAATCATAATAACTTGTCGTTCCTTCAGAAAACCATAAAGACGGTGTATAATTTTCCTGGTCGTAATCAAAAACTTCCAGTGCTTTCGGACGAATGCGCTTGACATTCCACAAGTGAAAGAACTCGTGTGCTACCAATTGGATAAAGCGATCGTATTTATCTTGAGCGCGAAATCCAAAGCGCTGGTAAATTAACGAGCAACAGTTTTTATGCTCCAAACCACCGTAAGCTTGAGAAAATAAATGTAGTATAAACAGATATCTTTCATAAGGCAAACCGCCAAACATTTGCGCTTCCACTTGGATAATTTTCCTGATATCAGAAATCATCCGTTTTACTTGCAAATTACCTTGTCCCCAAATTGCCAATTCATGGGGTTTTCCCAATACCTCAAAGTGATATAATTGATGGCAACCAATTTCAAAGGGGTTGTCTACAAGCGTATCAAAATCCCCAGCTAAAAAAGTATTGGCTTGTTGATGTGGTGTTAATGCCGTAGCGATCTGCCATTCTGGGCGTGGTAGTATGATAGAAACGAGAATTGGTTGCTTTTCCCAAACTGGGATTCTAAAAAATAGAGCCGCACCGTTAAAATAGCCGTGAGTTGCATCTAAATGATTTGTCCGCACTGATAGTTCATTCGCAAAAATGCGGTAACTCACGGTTAATTTTGAAACACCAATTGTCTCTACTTGCCAGTGATTTTTACTGATTTTCCGCCAAGACAAAGGTTCCGTGTCCGAAAAAACGGCAAAATCCTGTAACTGTTTGGCATATTCCCGCACTAAGTAAGAACCTGGAGTCCACACAGGTAATTTCAAATCCAAAATCGGCAATGAGTAATTTGCTAAATGCAAAGTTACCTCAAACAAATGTGTTTCTGGTTGAGGCATTGCCACCTGATAATGAATTGTTGGCACGGCTTCTTGGATGCGGGTGTCGGTGCGAGGTGCTGTTGCTTCTGTCATCTGTAGTTAGAAGTTAAGAGGTAGGTGCGAGGAATTTAGGGTTAAATTTCACTTATAACTCATAATTAATAACTAATTGGAAGCATCAAGAGATAGAATATATGAAAATATTTTTTGATGCTATTGTATAATTATTTACAAATGCCATAAATGAGCTATTTGGGATTTCCTTAATAATGACTTTTCAGACGAAAACAACTTATAGCCAAACCTAATTTGACAATGCAAATAGCAATACCCTGTCTATTCATACGTGGCGGCACTTCACGGGGTCCCTATTTCCTCAAGACGGATTTGCCAGCAGACGAGGTAACACGGGACAAAGTACTTCTGGCAGTGATGGGTTCACCTGATGAACGCCAGATTGACGGGATTGGGGGTGCAACAACCCTCACTAGCAAAATCGCTATTTTGTCTGCATCCAATCATCCTTGGGCAGATGTAGATTTTCTCTTCGCTCAAGTAAGTGTTGCTCAAGCCAAAGTCGATTTGCAACCGTCCTGTGGTAACATGCTTGCTGGCGTTGGTCCTGCTGCCATCGAGATGGGTCTGGTCGCGGCTGTGGACGGCAAGACGGTGGTTAAAATTCACGCCGTCAATACAGGCGCACTGATTGAGGCTGTAGTCCACACCCCTGGCGGTCGGGTTACTTATGATGGCGACACAGCGATTGATGGTGTCCCTGGGACAGCAGCGCCGATCCTGCTGAACTTCATGGAGATTGTAGGCTCTAAAACTGGCAAGCTATTCCCAACGGGTCATCGGCGCGAGGAGATTGAGGGAGTCGAGCTTACCTGCATTGATGTCGCCATTCCTATAGCGATCGCACGCGCTGATGCTTTGGGGAAAACTGGCTATGAAACAAAGGCAGAACTTGACGCTGACACAGCGTTCTTCGAGCGGATCGAAAGAATTCGCCGCATTGCTGGCGAACGGATGGGACTGGGTAATGTCGCGGACAGTGTTATCCCGAAATTCGCGATCATTGCACCACCGCGCTACGGGGGCAACGTCACCTCTCGCTATTTTGTGCCGGATTCTTGCCATAGCGCGTATGCAGTGACAGGTGCAATCTGCGTTGGCTGTTGTAGCCTCATAAAGGGTTCTGTCGCAGATGGTGTGGCGACTGTGACAGGTTCTCTAGAGGAAACCGTTGTGATTGAGCATCCTTCAGGGAAGATTTCGGTTTCTCTAGTCACTAGGACGAATGGTTCCTCCATAATTGTCGAACGCGCTGGCGTAGTCCGAACGGCGCGTCTGCTATTTTCCGGCTACGTCCACGTCCCAGCTAGCCTGTGGAATTAGATTAATACAAAGCATTCGGTCTGGGGTGCTTTAATTGGGTAGTTTAGATAAATCCAACGGAGAAATCATGTCAAATGAAAATAAATACAAGGAACTCAAACGAGAGTTAGGTTGGTTTGGTGCAGGCATAATGGGGCTGGCGTCAGTAATCGGAGTAGGCATTTTTGTCAGCATTGGCATTGCTGCTGGGATATCTGGTTTTGCCGTGATTGGGGCTTTAGTTGTGGCTGGACTGTTGGGAGCTTGCAATAGCCTTAACCTCGCCCAACTTGCGGTTAGCCATCCTGTTAGTGGTGGAGTCTATGAATACGGCTATAAATACTTGACACCTTGGCTTGGTTTTTCTGGAGGCTGGGTGTATTTTTTCAGCAAAATTGCTGTAGCGGCAACGGCTGCTCTCGGTTTTGCTGGCTATTTACTCAATACCACAGGTTTGACTGGGAGTAGTCTTTTAGTGCCTGTAGCCGAAGTTGCTGTATTTAGCGTGACTTTAATTACTCTCGGTGGTATACGCCGTTCTAAAGTATCGACTATCGTAGTTGTCTCAGTCACAATCCTGTCGCTACTTTTGTTGATTGTTGTTGGTTCATTCGTCGGCTTTTCAAATGGGTTTGAGAATCTCAGCTTAAGAGCAACAAGCTCTAGTAACTGGACAAGCAACTTTCTTCAGTCGGTTGCGTTAATGTTTGTTTCTTACAATGGTGCTGCTCGCATATCTATGGTAGGTGAAGAGATAGTAGACCCTGAAAAAAATATACCCAGAGCGGTTATTTTCACAGTAGTTACCACAATGCTGCTTTACATAGGAGTAGCTGTGGTCAGCTTGGGTTCAATTGGAGCAGAAGCTTTTAGTGAGGCTACTAGAGTGCAAGCAGCGCCTTTACAAGTGGTAGCCGATAGCTTTGGCATTCCTGGTTTTGGAAGTATCTTGGCTGCTGGTGCTATCACTTCAATGCTGAGTATACTCCTGACTACAATTTTGGGTGTATCTCGTTTACTTTTAGCAATGGGTCGTCGTGGAGATATGCCTAGTTTTTTAACACAATTGAACAGTTCCCAAACAACACCTTATTGGGCAGTAATTGTTGTGGGCATCGCGATCGCACTTTTAATTTTAATCGGTGATGTGAAATCAACTTGGTCATTAGGTGCATTTGGTGCTATGTACCGAAGTGTCATCGTCAGTTTAGCAGCGCTACGGCTGAGTGATGAGGAACGGCTGTATCCACAATGGTTGACCTGGTTGTCTCTGTTATCTTCTTTGTTTCTGGCTTTTTGGGTAGAATGGCAATTTTGGTTGATTGGTTTGGGATTGATTGCAGTTGGGCTTGTGTGGCATTTTACAGCCCATCAGATTAACCCAACTGATAACGAGGCAGGTAATACAGGACACGACAAAACCAATAAAGCCATATAGCGGCTAAGTCTGGTAACTGGACTTGGTATTGATCCAGTATCTTAGATTTTATCAAAAGATTGCGATCGCTGACCTTGATAAGAGGGTTAGCAATACGGGACTTGCGCCCTCATAATTCAAGGTATGTGATAAAATAATTTAACGAACGCCTGTAATTTGACATTTCCATCCAATGAAGATTCTTGACACTTCACAGAAGGGAGAGTCACAACAACAGACGTTTTAAATGGGTAATGAAGAGATACTGGTTTTATTTCTCTTTGAGTATTAACTATAGCGAGAATTTTGTCTGCGACGTTGCTTGTGTCTTGCAATTGCTTTACGCTTTTCTTTCTCTATCGGTGTCTCAAAGTGACGCTTCTTTCGCATATCTTGGAAAATTCCGGCTTTAGAAACTTCCCGCTTAAATCTTCGCAAAGCTGATTCAATTCCTTCGTTTTCTCCTAACACTACTTGCGTCATCTTATTCCTCCTATATGTCAATCAATAGTTGCAAGTTATAACATAAGTAAAATCTTCTACCAGGTCAAGCATTTGCCTTCATCTAGTGAAGACTCTAAAATGATGATTTTTCGGCTAAAATTGCTTCAGCTTGTTGGCAAAGTTCCTCATGAAATTGACCATTGCTTGCTAGCAAACCACCCCACTGATTAATATCACCTGTATT
This sequence comes from Nostocales cyanobacterium PMM_0069, assembly GCA_949127635.1. Taxonomy (GTDB): domain Bacteria; phylum Cyanobacteriota; class Cyanobacteriia; order Cyanobacteriales; family Nostocaceae; genus Hassallia. The sequence continues at coordinate 5,291 of CASBQA010000075.1, forward strand.
ATATTGCAATGGCGTACCGTCGAAGTGGGTGTACTTTCCACCAGCTTCTGTGAGAATCAATTCTGGGGCAGCTATATCCCAATCTTTGGGTGCAGATTTCCCAGAAAGCGAGATGTAAACATCTGCCTTTTGTTCAACAATGGTAGCGATTTTACAACCGACACTCCCGACAGCTTTCTGATTAGCAAAGGGCAGTTTTTCCAGCAGATAATCTAATCTTTCATTGCGGTGACTGCGACTGACAACTACAGTTAAATGTTGGATGTTTTCCCGTGATGAAACCTGTATTTTTTGACTTTGACGTTGGCGTGTTTCGACAAATGCACCACCACCTTTTATTGCATAATACAATTTTTCGGCTTCCGGCACAGCTACCACCGCTAAAATTGGGCGTTTTTCTTTCACCAAAGCGATGTGAACCGCATACTCACCAGTTTTTTGAATAAAATCTCGCGTACCATCTAAAGGATCAATTATCCAGACTAATTCTTGAGTCAGCGCTGCTTGCAGTTTATAAGTTTCTTCGCTAATATAACCAAAATCTTCATTACCCAAACTCCCTTGTAGCTTCTCTAAAATGTATTGACTCACAGCTACATCTGCAACAGTTACAGGCTCATTTTGCTTATATTGCACTTCTAAATCGAAATCTTTTACAGTCCCGTGGTAATAAGATTGTAATATGTCTGCTGCCCCCCAACCAACAGAACAAGCGATCGCTAATATTTCTTGTATGTCTTTCATTTATTTTATTTTATAAATCATCACGATTCTTAATTTAATGGGACTTAGTACAGCTTTGCACAAGTTCGTAGCCTTTTTTAACGCAAAGGAACGCGGAGGGAAGCGCAGAGTGACGCAGAGTTTTTGTGATAAATTTTCGTCATGAATTTATGCAATATTTTACTCAGCACTGTGAATTGATCCAGCGACGTGTTCCAAAAAATTGACATGAATAACCAGCGATATTAGCCGCCTGTGCAAGTGCATCAGGAAAACTTTCTCGTAAAATATAATTACAGAAAGCACCGTGAAAAATGTCTCCGGCTCCTAGTGTATCAAGAGGATGAATTTTTGGTACAACTATGGTGCCAGTTTTCCCATCCCAGAGATATTGTATTGGTTTTTCTCCGTGGGTAATGGCAATATGGGGAATATTAATTTTATTAAGATATACAAAAACTTCTTGACTTGTGTGGCAACCAGGAGGATAAAAATTAGCTGAACAAATCGCGTAATCTACAAAAGGTAAAAGTTCCTCAAAACCAGGTTTCCAGCTACCACCGTCAATTACAACTGGGATATTCTGAGATTTTGCAATTTGGGCGATCGCTTTACCAATTTTCATTTGATGTCCATCAATCAGCACAATATCGACGTTTTGTAAAATATCTTCCGGAATAGATTCGCAGTTTGCTTGAGCTTTCACAGCATTAATCGAAACCACAGCGCGATCGCCTGTAGATTGGGTGACAATAATTGAAGAGACGGGTGGTGATTCGGTAGCGTTATAATCAAGGTCAGCGATCGCTACTTTGAATGTTTCTAAATCCCCTTTGATTAACTGCGTCATTGGGTGTGAACCAAGCACTCCCAACAGTGTAGCTTGATTACCTAAATGACTGAAAGTCACTGCCGCATTAGTTGCAGGTCCTCCGGCTGCTACAGTATAATCAGCAGCAACAATTTTCTGATTATTCTTCGGGGCAGATTCGGCAAGGTAAATCAAATCCAAAGTTACTAAACCGACAAATAAGCCACAATAGGATTTTGGATTTGTCATTAGTCAATCTTAAATCTGGTATGCGGTCGCCTGACTTTTCCACATACGGTGAAAAGGCAGATTTTAATTACTCTACCGTATCTGCTGTGCTTTTTCCTAAATCCTTTATGGGCAAGCTTTTCGAGACTTAACGGGAAAAGTCAGATTGTGCGATCGCTCCAAGGGAATTATTGCAACCTACAAGTTAAGATTAGCTCTTTTCACTCCCAAAATTGGGGACACACCACTTGCTAAAATCGCAAGTTTCTTGTATTAGAAATACATAACTCATCCAAAAATCGAAAAATATTATTATCTCGCGCAGAGCGCGAGATAATAAAGAAGGGTAAAAGAAATAAGAGCAGAGTGCTAAAGGGCAAGAGTATAAAGGGCTACAAAAGAACGGAGCAGACAACACGAAAACCATTAACGTAGTAGAGGTAGTCGTGGTTATTGACGTAGCGACACGCGGAACGGCAGAGTCTAGGATCGTTGAACCAGGAACCGCCCCGCAGACATCTAAAAGGATTATCATTCTTACTTCCCCAAGCACTTCCGTCGGCAGGCGCTTCGTTATAATTTTGATGCCACTCATCCTGACACCATTCCCATATATTACCATGCATATCAAATAAACCAAAGGGATTTGCTGGAAAAATTCCTACATCTGTTGTTTGCTCATGATATTGACCCTTTATCCCTGAGCCATAAACGTACTCACCGTTATAATTTGCCAAATCAGTTGTAATCATTTCACCAAAATAAAACGGGGTAGTTGTTCCGGCTCTACAAGCATATTCCCATTCTGCCTCACTGGGCAAGCGATAATTTTTCCCAGTTTTGTTAGAGAGTCTGGCACAAAACTCAATTGCATGATTCCAAGAAACCATTTCAACAGGTCGATTAGCACCTTTGAAGTTGGATGGATCTGGATTTAAATCAATTTTCACATTTTTCAGAACGGCAACAGCTGCCCATTGAGCTTGGGTGACGGGAAATTTGCCCATAAAGAAGGGTTGAACGGTGACGGTGTGCTGTGGACTTTCACTATCACGTCGTTCTAGCTCATTCTCTGGTGAACCCATAAGAAACTTACCACCGGGAATTGCAACCATCTCCAGAACTACATTATTACCCAAGTCTTCTGTAAAAAACTCGGATCGTCCCCGACTACTATTAATGCGTTCTCCCTGAGCATTCACCGTCACTACATTAAATTCAAACTGATTAAGTTGATTTGGTTTGGTAAATAATTGCGGCTGTTCTAAAGGTGCGATCAGTTTTCGCTGCCCAATAATCCGTTCTTTTATTGATGCTACATCTTCATCCCTGAACCCTAAATCTTGCTGATAGTCTTTCAGGTCATTCAGCGTAGTTTCGCTTAAAGTTGTCTCATCTTTGATTGCCTCAAGCAGCGTTTCCTCGTACTCTGCTAATTTCCGCTGATACTCCTGATAAGGTTGTTTAACTTCAGCTTCGATCGCATCAGCAACTTCCAGGTCAAGTTTTAACTTCAGACGCAATGAGTTTAACAGACGACGAGCAGGAATAGAAAATTTGCCGCGATTCATGCGACTTTCTACTTCCTTACGATATTTTACCCTTGGGTCATCTTTAGGCGACTTTGCGAGTAAAATCTTATGAGCTCCCTTAAAAGGATAAAACTCAGGAGTCATTGCCGGAGCCGCTTCTTGCACTTTGCTGCTAGTATACTCATGCAGTTCATCAACGGAAATCCAGCCATCCCCATCTTTATCAGCGGCGCCTTTTTCAATCCCTTCTACCAGATAGCGAGTGTAAATAGATAGTTCTGAACCTTCTTGCTCAAAAGAGTACTGGGTAGAAGTAGAAGAAGTGAGAATTGCCCTTCCCTTACCGCCTAGCTGCTCTTGCACATTTACGCTACCATCATCTTTGACAGTCATCCCTTGAGCGATCGCACCACTAAAACAACAATCCAGGATAATTACCTGTCTTTGAGAGCGGCTATCGTTCATATTATCATGCAGAACACTAGCTGCCACAGCTGAGGGCGTTACTAACTTATTATTTAGTTTTTTAGTGGTGCAACTTGACAGATAAAGCTTACCTCTTTCATCTTTAATTCCATGCCCAGAAAAGTAAAACAGCAGCAAGTCATCTTTCTGGCGATTCTGAAATAAATTAAAGATCGCATCTTCTATAGCCTGCCGTTGCGGATCTTTTAGCACCGTGATATCAGCTTCAGCAAAATTCCCCATTTCTGGGTTTACTAAAACTCGCTGCATAGCCTCAATATCTTTGACAGCACTTGGTAGGGGGTTTAAACCAAGCTCATATTCACTAACCCCGATTAGTAGTGCTACCTTAGCCATTACTATTTGATGTATTTTTGGTATTGTTGACAAAATCCTGCGCTTGCTGCATAGCGAATTCAAATTCTTTGCGACTACTCGCTTCTAAGTGGAGTTCTCTACCATCAGGAGTTTTAATTACCAGTTTAATTGGTTTGTTGCCAAAGCGATCGCTCAAAAATCCAAACAAAGCTTTTATATTAGCTGGTTTTACTTCAGCAGTTAACACCCCCCACAAAAAGCCCCCCAAAGCCATTGCATTTTGCGGGGTTTCTGTAACTGCCACTAAATCTGCTTCTTCTACCCCATCCACCTCTCTAACCTGCGGTAGCAAATTTTCCACTTCTGCTTGCAACTCTTGGTCATCTAAATCCGGATCTGATAGGGAAATTGTCACTTGAACATTAGATGTGGTTGCCATAATAGTTTCAGTAACTTCTCTAAATAAATTGTATAGGTTATTCTAGTATATCTAAGTTCGACTTTATCGAAGATAGCTAAGTACAGAATTTCGCTTTTTTTGTAGCGAATCCTCTTAAAAAAACTCTGCGTTACTCTGCGCTTCCCTCCGCGTTCCTTTGCGTTAAAAAACGCGCTTCTTATGCGATCGCAGTACTAAGGTCATTCTCACAGAGCGATCGCAGAACTTTTCGGTCTTTTGAATCAAGTACAGATTTATCTGCGTCCATCTGCGTTTATCTGCGGTTCCTTAATTCTTTGATATATTGCACCCAACTGATAACCGCTATAGTTAGTGGATAATTGTAGACTGTTGAGTGTTGACTAACAACCAAAAAAATGAAGAATGCAAACCGATCCTAAACCAGGAACACTTTACATCGTCGGAACACCAATTGGCAATCTGGAAGATATGACTTTCCGGGCGGTGCGAATTTTGCAAACTGTAGATATAATTGCGGCAGAAGACACCCGCCATACTGGTAAACTGTTACAACATTTTCAAGTTAAAACACCACAGATAAGTTACCACGAGCATAATCGTCAAAGTCGCATCCCGGAATTATTAGAGCATTTAAAGAATGGTCAAGCGATCGCTCTAGTCACAGATGCAGGTATTCCCCTAATTTCCGATCCGGGATATGAATTGGTGAAAGCTTGTATTGATGCCCTTGTAATGATAGTACCAATTCCTGGTGCGACTGCTGCAATTACAGCTTTGAGTGCAGCCGGATTGCCTACAGATAGATTTGTTTTTGAAGGCTTTCTGCCCACAAAAGCTCAACAACGGCATGAACATTTAGAGTCTCTACAGACAGAATCTCGCACTATGATTTTCTACGAATCGCCGCACCGATTGCAAGAGACTTTACAAAATTTAGCAGAAATATTTGGAAGCGATCGCCAAATTGTGTTGGCGCGGGAGTTAACAAAATTACATGAAGAATTTTGGCGGGGAACAATTGGGGAAGCGAAAGTGAGTTATGAAAATCGCGAACCAATTGGCGAGTATACCTTAGTAG
>CASBQA010000076.1 GCA_949127635.1 Nostocales cyanobacterium PMM_0069
ATCTTATCTTTATTACCAGGTTTAGGAGCAATGAATTTTGCATTGACAACTTTCAACCCAATTCCTCTGATTCTCTATCCTGTAATGAGTTTTCTTACATTTACACTGTACGCGGATGATAAATCTCGTGCAAAGCAGGGGCGTTGGAGAGTATCAGAAAGGACATTACATTTGTGTGAATTTATGGGTGGATGGTTGGGGGCATTCATCGCCCAACGAAGATTACGTCACAAAAGTAGCAAGGTTTCATACCAAATTGTATTTTGGGTAATAGTAGCTATTCACATCATATTTTGGTTGGATTGGCTTTTCTTTGGGAAAAAACTGGTAAGTTTATTTCTTGGGATTGTTTTTAGAGCGTAGCAGAGAACGCTTGAATTTGCCTAGATGTTGGTATCAATCAAAACTCTCACTAAAAATACTTCTCCACCCGACGTTCTTCTAGTATGGACTGCACCTGTTCATCGGTCGGTGATGGTTGGTCGGTCTTCAATAAACCTTTCATCTGCTTGATGATGCGCGATCGCTCAGGTGGTTGGGTTGGAACATCTTGCAAGGATTCAACGATCGCACGAACGAGTTCAAGGCGATCGCTTGCTGGCAGTTGACGGGCTTGCTCTTTAAGCTCTTGCAGGGACGACATAGAAAACACTCCGACAAATGCTGTATCTAAATTTTAGTATGAGCTATCAACGTTTAACTAAAGATAAATCCGGTATCAACCTTTCCAAAACTTGTTTGAACACCATCGCTACCCAATCTACATCAGCGGAAGTGGTATCGCGTCCTAATGTCATGCGAATTCCTCCTAATGCCGCTTTTTCTGAATAACCCATCGCTAACAATATCGGACTTGGACTAAGTTTACCACTATGACAAGCGGCTCCTGCACTAATACCAATACCAGCTAAATTCATCTGCCGTACTAAGGTTTTACCAGTAATTTTTTCCCCATCAGCGTGTTGCAGACAGAAACTAACATGATGAGGTAAGCGGGAAATCATATCACCTGTAGGTATTAAACCAGGAATATCAGTTAATTGAGAAAACAGGCGATCGCGTAATTTAATTAAACGCGGTATTTCGGTTACTATTTCTTGCGCTGCTAATTCTGCTGCTACACCAAAGCTGGCAATATTTGGCACTGCTTGCGTACCTGAACGCAGTCGCATTTCTTGCCCTCCACCACTCAATAAAGGCGCTAAATCTACTCCAGGACGGACGTACAGCGCACCCGCACCTTGGCATCCATAAATTTTATGGCTAGAAAGACTCAGTAAATCTACTGGAAGAGTTTGTACATTTATTGGCAACCGTCCGGCTACTTGCACAGCATCTGTGTGGAATATGACGTTGTGCGATCGCGCAATATTTCCTAATTCGGCAATTGGTTGGATTGTCCCAACTTCACTTTGACCGTAAATCACCGAAATCAGCACGGTGTTAGGTTGCAACGCTGCTTCTAAATCTACAGGATTTACTCTACCTTTCCCATCCACCGGCAAACGGGTTATTTCCCAACCCCACATTTCCAATAATCGCGCAGGTTCAGAAATCGCAGAATGTTCCACACTGGATATTATCATATGTTGGGGAACCGCGTACAAACGGGCGATACCCATTATCGCCAGATTATCAGCTTCGGTGCCCCCAGAAGTAAAGATAATCGATTGCGGATCGGCAGCGTTAATTAATCCCGCAACCTGCATTCTCGCTTGTTCGACAACTGTTGCGGCTCGTTGTCCCCACTCGTGTAAGCTGGAAGGATTGCCCCACTGTTGAGTGAGGATTGCTTGCATTGCGGCGATCGCTTCAGAACGAGTGGGAGTAGTTGCACTGTAATCTAAGTAAATTTGCATATTATATTGCGGGAGAACACACGCTGGCAACTTTTGTGTTGAAAAACTTTCTGATTTGGGAATTATAAATTTGTTCACTTAACGATTAGCAGACTAAGGTGCAAATTTTTTCTCCCCAAAGACATTTTTATTTTATCTTTTTAGTGATACTTACCCTCACGGGTTGTCAGCGAGTCCAGTCTCACAGTAAACGTCTTCAACCGTTACCCCAAGATTTGTTAGTCCAAGTTTACTTTAACCATTCCGAGTCTTCAGAATATAAAGAACCTTATCGACAGCAAACTCGTTTTGGGGATGATTTAGAAAAACAGATTGTTGATGCAATTTTACAAGCTAAATCAACAGTAGATGTAGCAGTGCAAGAATTGCGTCTACCGAAAGTTGCAGAAGCGTTGGTTAATAGACAAAAAGCTGGGGTTAAGGTGAGATTAATCTTAGAAAACACTTATAGTCGTTCTTGGAGTAGTTTCACTGCGGCAGAAGTTGGCAAGCTAAATAAGAGAGAAAAGGAAAGATATCAAGAATTTCGGCAATTTGTAGATATTAACAAAGATAATCAACTTAGTTCAGAGGAAATCAACCAAAGAGATGCTTTGGCGATTTTAGGTAATGCGAAAGTCCCTATAGTTGATGATAGAGCAGATGGCTCGGCGGGTAGCGATTTGATGCATCATAAATTTGTGATTGTCGATAATCGCATTGTAATTGTGACTTCGGCTAATTTTACTTTGAGTGACATTCACGGAGATTATTCTAATAATACCAGTTTAGGGAACGCCAATAATTTATTGAATATAGATAGTCCCGAATTAGCCGTTTTATTTACCAAAGAGTTTAACATCATGTGGGGCGATAGACAAGCTGGAAAATCAAATAGTAAATTTGGCTTGAAAAAACCAATGCGTTTACCTGAAGAAATAACCTTAGGTGCAAGCAAAATTACTGTGCATTTTTCACCAACTTCTCCAACTCAACCTTGGAGTCAAAGCAGTAACGGTTTAATTGGCAAAACTTTAAATTCGGCAAAAAAATCTGTGGATATGGCATTATTTGTCTTTTCCGAACAAAGCTTAGTTAATATCTTAGAAAATCGCCATCAGCAAAGTGTGCAAATTCGCGCTTTGATTGAACCTCAATTTGCCTATCGTTCATATAGTGAAGCATTAGATATGATGGGTATTGCTTTGAGTAATAAATGTAAATATGAACTGAATAACCATCCTTGGCAAAATCCCATTACCACAGTTGGTGTACCTTTATTACCCAAAGGTGATTTGTTGCATCATAAATTTGCTGTGATAGATGGACAAACAGTAATTACAGGTTCTCACAATTGGTCAGAAGCGGCAAATAATGGCAATGACGAAACACTTTTAGTAATTGAAAATCCTGTAGTTGCGGCTCATTATATACGAGAATTTGAACGTCTTTATAAAAATGCCAAAATCGGCTTTCCACCAAAGAAGTTAGATAAAGTTAAAACAGAAGAAAAAAAATGTTTTAACGCAGAGTTGCGCTAAGGTAAGCGCAGAGTTACGCAGAGTCCTTGTTAAAACCTCAGCGTACCTTTGCGTTAAAAAAAAATTAACTCAAACATTTGGGATGCTCCCGTCAATAGAGGGTTTCACGCTCTTATTTATAATTGCTGTAAGTTATTACAGGCAAGATATACTTTTAATGATGCTCTCTAGTTGGATTAACTTATGCGATCGCCTGATTTACCTAATTCTATAAAAAAAATAGATTCTCGACACCGACTGGCTACTTCTATTTGTTTAGCTATATTTGCATTAGTAATACTTCCTCATTCACTGCACTTATCTACACGCATTCTTACTGCTTGGAATTGTGGTATTTATTGTTTGTTAACCTTGACTTTGGTGATGATGTTCAAGGCTACTCCAGAAACAATGCGACGTAATGCTAAACGTGAATATCAAGGTCGTTTAGCTATCTTTATTTTAATTATCGCTGCTGCTTGCGCTAGTGTGTTAGCTATTGGATTTTTACTCACCGATAAAAAGGGAATTTCTCCAATGCTGCTAATTCTACATGTCATGCTTGCTGTGATGACAATTATAGGTTCTTGGTTGTTGGTGCATACAGTGTTTGCATTGCAATATGCACGCAATTATTATCAAGACCATGAAAGCATTAATGAAGAAATAGCCGGTGGTCTAGATTTTCCTAGCGATCGCCAACCTGATTTTTGGGACTTTTTATATTATTCTTTTGTCATTGGCATGACAAGTCAAGTTTCTGATGTACAAACAACATCACGAGATATGAGACGTTTAACTTTATTACATGGAATATTATCTTTCTTTTTTAATACTACCATTTTGGCAATGAGTATCAATATAATTGCCTCATTAGTTAACAAATAAATTATTCTATCAATATTGAAAACGATGTCTCGGAGTTTTTTTGAGTGCATGGCGGATGCTCCTAAGCTATCCCTTAGAATTAAGATCAAATCGTTGTGGAACAGGCGGTATGGAAATTACCCTGAATCGGCATATTGAAATCACTCCGGAAGTGCGGAGTGGGAAGCCGCGGATTGCGGGAACGAGAATCACGGTGGCAGATGTTGCCATGATGTATCTGCGGATGGGGCAGTCATTGGAGGAAATTGCTGGGAAATATCAGTTGTCGCTGGCATCGGTTCATGCGGCGATCGCATTTTATTATGACCATCGGGAAGAAATTGATCAGCGGACTGCTGAAGCAAAAGCCTTTGCCGAGTCCGAGCGCCCCAGCCATCCTTCTCTGTTGCAGGAAAAGCTGAATGCAATGAAAGATTATGCCTGAACGCATTCGGTTCCATTTAGATGAAAATGTTGACCCGGATATTGCTTTAGCATTGAGGCGGGCTGGCATCGATGTGACAACCTCGCAGCAGGCAAATCTTCTGGCAGAGAGCGATATGGTGCAATTAGACTTTGCTAGAACCCAGTCCCGCATATTAGTGACTCACGACGATGATTTTCTGATTCTCCATAGTCAAGGAACTGACCATAGTGGCATTGCTTACTGTCCAAAAGATGCAAAATCAATTGGTTATATCATTCGGATGCTGATTCTCCTTTATGAAATTGCTACGCCTGAAGATATCAAAAACAGGGTGGAATACCTGTGAGAAAAAATCGAGGGGTGGGATCAAAATTCCCATGAATAAATCATTAAACTAAAAGAACTCCCTCCGATGCCGACCTAAAGACCGATGACTCAACAACCTGCACGAATTTGTATACTTGGTGGAGGCTTTGGTGGTCTCCATACTGCCTTACGCTTAAGTCAGTTACCTTGGGAATCCAGCCAAAAACCGGAAATTGTTCTCGTAGATCAAAGCGATCGCTTCCTATTTTCCCCCCTCCTCTACGAACTTCTCACCGGGGAACTACAAACTTGGGAAATTGCCTCACCCTTTGAAGAACTTTTACAAAACACAGGTGTACGTTTTTGTCAATCAATCGTATCGGAAATTGACATAGACCAGCAAAGAGTACACTTACAGAATAGTCAGGAAATCCCCTACGATCGCTTAGTTTTAGCGCTGGGTGGAGAAACACCCTTAGATTTGGTTTCGGGTGCCTCATCCCACGCGTACCCCTTCCGCAGCGTTGCTGATGCCTATAATCTAGAAGAACGTCTGCGCGTTTTAGAAGAATCAACAGCAGACAAAATTCGCATCGCAATTGTTGGTGGTGGTTATAGTGGTGTTGAGTTAGCTTGCAAACTTGCAGACAGACTTGGGGAAAGAGGACGCTTTCGTTTAGTTGAACTCAGCGATCAAATTTTGCGGACTTCCCCAGAGTTTAACCGTGAAGCTGCGACAAAAGCATTAGATGCGCGGGGTGTATTTATTGATTTAGAAACCAAAGTTGAATCAATTACTCAAGATAGCATTTCCCTAGATTATAAAAATCA
>CASBQA010000077.1 GCA_949127635.1 Nostocales cyanobacterium PMM_0069
ATTATATTCGCCCAAAACTTCTCAGACATCCTCTAAAATCCAAAATTCTCTAATCCCAGTCCTGATGCATATCGCGCTTGTTTGTCAAAAGTGGGATCGATTTGTTGAGATAATTTTTGGTAAGTTAAAGCCTGCTGGTTATTTCCCAATGCTTTTTCAATCATGGCTGCACGGTAGAATATAGCAGCATCTTTTGTACCCAGTTGTAAGGCTTCTTGGATGGCTTGTTGAGCTTCTTTGATGCGTCCAGAGTCAGATAATGCCCAAGCAAGGGTATCTAGGGTTTGAGCATCCCGACGAATCTTGATTTCTACTTGCATCAAGGATAAGGCTTCAGCGGTATCTTCAGGGCGATTCTTTTCTAATAACAACCGTGCTAACTCTCGCCGGTGTCCAAAGGAACCGTTACCATGTGCTGTAGCATTTTGTTGTCTGAGTAAGGTTTCGGCTTCGGTTAATAATTTTACTGCTTCTTGTTGTTCACCTTGCAGTTGTTTTAATCTGGCTTTACCCCGAAAAACAGCATGATCGTAAATTGTGGATGATTTCTGGGAGTTGGGTAAAACTTGGGCATAAAGGTTCTCTGCTGCTTTATAGTCTCCCTGTCTGGTTTCCAATTCTGCCAGATGCAGTAGCGCTAAAGGATACCTGGGTATAATTCCCAGGGCTTCTTTATATAAGTTTTCTGCCAGTTCTAGTTGACCGTGTTTGTAGTAAAACTGACCGAGTAATACCCGCGTGTATGCAGAACTGCCTGTTTCTCCGGCTTCTTCCATAGATAGGGCAAATTTAAAAGTATCAATTGCTGCTTGTTCTTGTCCTTGTGCTGTTAGTACCAAGGCTTGTAAAGTTAAGTTTCCTTGACTGGGAAGTTTGTTTACTAACGTATCAGCAGCGGTTTTTGCCTCTTGTAGTTTACCCATTGCTAACTTAGATGTCACCAAGATAGCCAGGGCACCTTGATTGCGAGGTTGAGTTTTTAATACTTCTTGGGATAACCGTATGGCTTCGTTAAAATCATGTCTAGCTTGGGCAACACGAGCCAAAACTATCACCGCGCTTTGGTTATTGAAAGGTAAATTGGAGAGGGAGCGTTTAGCTGCTTGTTCTGCGAGTAAATACCAGCTAGTTTCACCAGTTGCCTTTGCCATATTGAAATATGCTTGAGCTAAGGAAGCTAAATTTAAGCCACTTTCCGGATTTTGGTGAACTTTTTCTTGGTAAAGGGTGATTTCCTGTAAGATGGTAGCTCGACGATTGTCAGTACCTGGTAAAGAGCGAGAAAGAGAGTAACGATAAAGCGCTGGAAGTTGGGAAGATTGGGAATTGAGATATGAGACTACAACGGTAGTTGCGATGGGGACTGCTAGGAGTAACAGCCAAAGAGGTTTGAGCTTGTGCTTGTAAATAGCTTCTGTCATTGCCGTTATTTCTTTTTTTTTGAACCATACAAACGCAGAGAACACACAGAGCAGGGGAAAGGAGAAAAGCATTTATAACGGGTTGCACTTGGATGCAATACAGAACCTCACCCCCTTCCCCTCTCCTTGCTAAGGAGAGGGGTGTCTGGAACGGACGGGGTGAGGTTTTTTATGTACCTTACTCAACCGAGAACCGCTATATAAAACCCCTCTCCTTCTAGAGACGTAGCACTGCTACGTCTCTTGTATTCGATTAGAGGGCAATCTGCTGTAACTTCTGCTTTCCCCTAATCTTCTTGTGTCCTTCTAATTCGGTAGTGCTAAGTAAGGAAATTGTGGTTCTAACGGTTTATGACCTTGAGCTGGGTTATCAGGAGTACCTTCGTAGGAAACGTTATCGGTGGTAACTGCACCGTTCGTAAGTACGCTTAAGGTTGTATCAATCACATCATCTAAGAGTAACCGTCCGGTGATGGGGCTGCCTTTGACGTTGAGGGCTTTACCGTAACCACTTGGTTGGCTGGTATCAATTCGCATCACGTCAGGAAGGAATGCACCCAGTAAAGCGTTAGCCCGTGTATCGTCATTCCCCAAGGCTTTGAGGGTAGTTTTCGCTTCTGCTCCCACCGGTGCAGCAGCACTACTTAGGTCAGCAGTGGGGGGAATACTGTTAAAGGCATTCAGAAAATCGTTAGTAACAATTAAGGCTTCATTAATACCTGGTCGTCCGAGACGTTCAACCTGTTGGAATTTCTGATTGCGGGGGTTTCTGACAGAGATAGTTTCCCAGACGTCGAAGGTTGTAGCTTTAGTCTTGCCTTGTAGTAGAGAGCGTGGTACTCTAACAACGATCGCATTAACGTTATATCCTTTAGCAAAGTCAAGAGCTTGGTTCGTGGGACGAAAACCAACTGCAGGTCCTATACCTAAAGCTCCAGCACGAAACCGGAAAAATTGTTCCACATCAAAGAAAAATGGATCTTCCCGCAGTCCTGCAAATACACTAACTTTGGAGTTTCCTAAGTTTAGTTCGTTAAGAGTTGGGTTATTATTATCTGCACTTAAGGGAGTAGTTCTAGCTTCATCTGCACCAATTCTTCTACCGTTAGCGATCGCAGTTAATTTAAATGGTTGTTCCCCTTGGCTATTGGGTTCTTCAAATTGAAACCGTAGGATCACATCTTCTTGACCTGTGGGAGTTGCATCTTTATCAGCGACGCGGGTAATTTTAAATTCATAAAGGGCATTGCTGCTGAAATAATACTGCTGACGAGCAACCGATCGCGGATTGGTATTCATCACGAATATCAAGTCATCTTCACTCGCACTGGGGTTTTGGTCTTTTTCCCGGAACACATATAAATCAGTTAAATTCAGGTTGCGACCTTTTGTATCCACCTCACCGTCATCATGGTCGGAAGCATTAACGAATATTGGTATAACTGTTACTGTACCAACGGCTAAACCCAAGGCTAGTACACTTGCTCCGATAATTTTTTTCAGATTCCGATTTTTGAAACTCAAGCGGTGCAAGGATTTTTTAGCAACAATTGTTGTTGTATCTGTCATCTTGATATCTCCTGACATATTCAAATTGATATACGTCCGGATTTGCGGCTTGGATCTCTTGGTGAACAAAAATCTTTATTACTGAAATGTAGGAGTGCTTTTTAGCAATGGTATTAAAGTTATAGAGTGAATTTCTTTATACCAACTTTAAATGGCTGCAAAACCAAGTATTGACGAAATCGCCCTTGTTGCTAGAATTGCCCAGCAAGACCAAACTGCTCTAGCTAGACTTTATGACCGTTATGCGAGTGTTTTGTATGGTGTAGCGTTTAAAATCTTGGGTACTGTAGAAGAAACTGAAGAAGTGGTGTTGGATGTTTTTCAGCAAGTATGGTGGACTGCTGCACGCTATGATCCCAAAAAAGCACGAGTGGATACTTGGCTATTTATGCAAATTCGCAGTCGATCGCTAGATAAACTGCGGTCTAAACAACGGATTTCACGGACACAACAAGTATCTTTAGATGCCATAGATATGGAAGCACAAGCGCCAGCTAGCAATCCAGTTGAAGATGTGATAGTACTTGAACGTCGGACTTTGGTAATCGCAGCTATTGAGCAACTCCCACCAGAACAACAACAGGTGATTGAGTTGGCATACTTTAAAGGACTCACCCATACAGAAATTGCGGTTCAAACTGGTGTCGCTTTGGGTACAATTAAAACTCGCATTCGTTTGGGATTAAGTAAATTGCGTGGTGTCCTCAGCGATTTAAATTCCAGCTAGCTAGGATAGATAGATTTATCAGAAAAAGTGAAAAATGAAACCCGAAAATTTCTCTGAACTAGCAGCTTTGTATGTTCTCGATATCCTCGATGAGTCAGATTGTCATTTAGTTGAGGAAGCGATATTAGAGTTTCCAGAGTTAGAAATGGAATTAGCAGAATTTCGTCATACTGTGGGTGCGATCGCTTATAGTGTTCCTCATGTTCCTATGGCTGCTGATTTAAAAGAGCGTTTATTCCAACGTATTAACAGCGAAATCACCACCATTGAAACTTTAAAGGAACAAGCAAATCAAGTGACTTGGCAACCTTATCTCATTCCTGGGATAATGCGAGGTACGCTAAATTTGGATGAAGAAAAGCGGGAAATTAGCTGTTTTATCCGTTGTGAAGGTAATACCCGCTTTCCCAAACATCGACACGCCGGTCGTGAAGAGATAGTAGTATTAGAAGGCGATTTAGTTATTGATGAGAAATTGTATACAACTGGCGATCGCATTTACTCCCTTCCCAATACTATACATCAACCAGAAACCCACCAGGGATGTTTGCTGTTTGTCAAAACTTCCCTTGATAATAGGACTTACACACTGTACAAATTAGCCATAATATGTATTAGGGTGTTTGATCGTTTCAGGCGCTTCGCATAGGCAGCATCCCAATGAATGCAAAATCTAACAATATAAGCGTCATTGCGAACGCGAGTGCGTCTCGTAGAGAGGAACGTTCGCGGAGCGTCTCGTAGAGAAGCAATCCCAGCCGAAAGCGAATTGCTTCGTGTTGCGATCGCTTGGGGTTGATCCGGATGGTGTAAATAATTTGTAAATCTAGCGATCGCTAGATGCTAAAATTCCCTCAACAGCTATAATTTAACATCTATTTAAGCGGGAAATTTCCTTGTGGATGTAATATTAGAGCGATCGCACGAATTAAAACTAGCCTTAACCGATTTTGTGGTTGATGCAGAAGGGGAACTAGCTACAGCGCTGGAAACCTATGCAGCAGAACAATCGCGTCGTGGTTCTGGGGATAGTAAACAGCAAGATTTCATCATTGATAGTTTTGTCATCGAAGGCAAAGTTGGTGATAAAACACCGCTTGATTTGTTTTGTGAAAGTCATCCAGATTTACCAGATACAGAACGCAACCTCATTCGCAGTTGGCATCGTAGTTTTATAGGCTTGTTTGCCGTAGTTGAAATTTTACCTGATGGCTTTGAATTAGTGAATTGGCTAACAGAAAAACACTATATTGTCAAGCCAACTGATGCAATAACAATTCAAGAAATGTTACGGTTTAAAGTAGGAGAAATTTTCTTAACTCGAATTGCTCCCGTAAGCGATACTGAATGGATGTTTTTTGGTTCCCATACACTCTTGGGTAAACTAGGTAAACCAAAATTAGCAGTAGCGATCGGTAATTTCAAAGATAACTACAAAAATAACCTTTACGGTGATGCCCCAGATTTATTAGAAGAAGCTTGGCTATCAGTCGAAAAGTATCATCAGGAATTTGTTGACTTTTTTGGCAGCGATGAAATCACGCTGTCGGGATATCATCTGAACAAGAGAATAGTTGAATTCCAAGAGTTAATGACTGAGAAACGCTTGGCAGAAGCGGGGATTGATACTTCTAAATCTCTAGCTGAAGCCGCTGAAGCCGCAGGAATCGACGAAGAGGAAATTAAAGCAGCAGCGGAAGAATTGGGTGCTGATTCTCAAGTAGTTTCTCAGGTATTTAACAATAAATCCGCCAATAATAAAATGGTGATGCCGAAAGTTGATTTACCTGCGGAACTAAGGAAAGCGGAAGAGGTAACAGCACTTTCTCATCCTCGTTGGGGACAAATGTTTTTACCCACATATAGTAAACTAAAAGCGCTTTTAGAAGCTGATGTGCAAAATATTGAAGGTTCAGAAAAACTAATTCGTTACTTCCTAGAAGATAAAAGTATTAATGCTTTCGTTTGGTATCGGTTAGCTGAACAATACCCAACTCAATTAGAAAAGGTGCTGCAAAGTTATTTACAGCGTCCAGATTTTAGTTTGGAAAGTGATTTGAAGCCGCTTTTGCAAGAATTCAATAAACTGATTGAGCCAGAGTTACCAGAAATTGCTAGTGTACCTTTACATCTGCATAACTTGTTTCAAGAAGCTTTGACAGATGTGAATAAGTCTAAGTCTAAGGATAAGGGGAAAAAGCCGACAACAAAGGGTTTTCAGCGGAGTTAACAAATCGCCTGCCCTCAGACTGGAAGTCTGGGGCTACACAAACGAAGTCCGCGATTAGGCGGACTGTATGATATCAATATTAGTACGTGGCGTTTGATATGAAACCCGCGTAGGCGGGTTTTGTTTGTTTAGCCGCGACTTTAGTCGTTAGGCATTTTATTAGCGGGTTGTGACTGTTAATACTTGCGGTGGGGTGGCATCTGGGGGATAGAGTAAGTCTACTTCGACATCAGATCGATCGCCTGCTTTTAAGTTTAGCACTGCCAATGCTTCACCCTGTTGACCTGTTTTTTGCACTAAATGTATAAGCTTGGTTTGTGGTTTACCTTGCTCATCGTTGTAACGTAGTTGCACTGTACCGCGAAATAATACTTGCGGTCCGGGTGTACTCAAAAAGCGTAAGCCTCGATTTACTAGTTTATCTTCCTTCAGCGGTGTTTGCATTGATATAGTTACAATCCGCCGACTTTGAGTACTATTATATAGTGGCAATTTGAGACTATATTTAATTCCATAGTTGCCGTGAGCGCGATATGCGGTGTCAGGATAGCGTACCAACATCGGCGCACTTTGAATTTGATTAGTTCCTAAGCTACCACCTGGAACTGTACTCAAGGCGTAAGAAAAGGCTTGACCGGGTTGGGGAATAGTTAGATATTTAACTTGGGGACGATCTACTAATAAAGCTTTCCACTCAGAACCTTGGGCAACACCGGCGACACGACCATATATTATTGGTCTAGTACTATTTGGCTCAGTGGGTATTTTATCACGGAGTCCGGCTAAATCACCATTATTTAGGAGATTTTGCCATTCTTGCAGAGAAGGCGATCGCTCGCTACCATCAGAATTTATCGGCGCAAACATTGCAAGGCTTGCTGCATAAATCGTACCACTACTTTGTAGATGTATCAATGTTGATCGACCATTTAAAGGCGGTGTCAATTCCTTCACGGGAATTGGCTGATTTAACAACATCTGACTTTGCCCAGGCGGAATAACAATTTGCGCTGGTAAGATTGGTTGTCGCAGTTTTCGGAGAATATCAATCATAACGCGATCGCCTGGACCTGCGAAAACTGTACCTAAAGAATTATCAATAATAGATGGCAATTCTATAAATGGTGCATCTGGTTGACTTAAATAACTCGCTCCTGACAAAACATTTACCTTGACCGATTGCTTCGTTGGGTTGTGCAGAATTATCCCCAAATATAATGTCCGCAAATTATCTGGAGGTTCGGCTCTGGCAATGTGATGAGCGAAAATATCAAATCTCCCCCGAAAAGGAAAATTCAAGTGTGCCTGTGGTACTTTTTTCCCGTATGAAGGAAAGGTAGAAAGTAAAATCCCCTCCTTCAAAACTAATTCTGGACTATTACTGTTAAATACAGGCACATTATCTAACTGTCCGGGTAAAGGACGCACTTCTTGTTGTTGTACCACTTCTTCAGGTTGTGGTGGGAAAATTGTTTGAGCGATGGGAAAAAATAGTAAAAAAGCCAACATATATCTACATATTTGTTCACTATCGAGACGCAAACAACTTTATAAAAGTGCCAGTTTACCAACAACCAATAAGAAATCGGCAAAAATTGCTCCAAAATTTTCGCTACTCAAAACGGGAACGTGGATAAAGATACAAGGTATTGTGAGTTTATGCTGTCTCAAATAGTCCAAGACTGAATAGTAAAGTCCCTCGCAGACGAATTTGCCGCAGTCATCGCTAATCTCAATTGTGGTTGCTTCTGCCACCAGTTGTTCTAAATCTACCGTTGTCTGCAAAATATTTTCGGCTTTACTGGCAGTTTTTTCAACACTCAATTGTTTACGGCTTTCTGCCATGCCACAAAGGATGATGTAATTTGGTTGAACGACTTCGATTTTTGCCTTAACCTGAGAACTGGCAAGCTCTACATCGACTGGTAACTGTCGCAAAAATGTAAAATCATAAAGAAGCGAGTTAAGTTTGCCGACTTCGATCAATAAATCATCAGAGGAATTTGACTGTTGATGAGGCAACCAAATGTCAAAAGAAGTTAATAGAATTCTTTTCTTCATAACAAAACTTATTTAGAATATAAAAAGTCTCCCTAATAAATTTACAAGGAGTAACTAAATGCCGGTAATTGCAGTCATAGATTATGAGATGGGAAATTTGCATTCCGTCTGTAAAGGATTGGAAAAAGCGGGGGCAACTCCGAAGATTACCCACACTTTAAAAGATTTACAACAAGCAGATGCTGTTATTTTGCCAGGAGTGGGAGCATTCGATCCCGCAATGCAACAGATAAGAGCGCGTGGTTTAGAACAACCAATAAAAGAAGCGATCGCTAGCGGCAAACCTTTCTTAGGTATTTGTTTAGGATTGCAAATCCTTTTTGAATCTAGTGAAGAAGGCAAACTACCAGGACTGGGAATTATCAAAGGAAAAGTGCGCCGGTTTATTCACGAACCAGGAATTACTATTCCTCACATGGGGTGGAATCAACTGCAATTGACTCAGCCAAAAAGTATTTTGTGGGAGCATTTGCCTTATCAGCCTTGGGTATATTTTGTCCATTCTTACTATGTTGACCCAATTGACCCCCAAGTTCGTGCTGCCACTGTTACCCACGGCAATCAAACCGTCACAGCAGCGATCGCAATCGATAACCTCACAGCAGTCCAATTCCATCCCGAAAAATCCTCTAATATAGGTCTGCAAATCCTCTCTAATTTTGTTTCTCAAGTCCGCGAAAAAATTCCTGCATAATATAAATGTGAGTTTTATGTTTAGCCTCTAGTCATTAGTCCTCACATCTATTGGACTAATGACGAATGACCAATTAAAAATGAGTCTGAGAATTTACGGGAATCGCCAGATAAAAACTTTACCTGGACAAGATACCCGACCCACGAGTGCGCGGGTACGGGAAGCAGTGTTTAATATTTGGCAGGGACAAATAGCTGGTTGTCGCTGGCTGGATTTGTGCGCCGGTAGCGGTTCAATGGGCGCAGAAGCCCTATCTAGAGGAGCCAGCGTTGTTGTAGGCATTGAACAATCCAGTCGAGCCTGTGCCATTATTCAACAGAACTGGCAGCAAGTACAAAACGAAGATCAGGAATTTCAAGTGCTGCGGGGAGACGTATTGCAGCGCTTAAAAAACTTGTCGGGAAAGCAATTTGATAAGATTTA
Organism: Nostocales cyanobacterium PMM_0069; assembly: GCA_949127635.1. Classification (GTDB taxonomy): domain Bacteria; phylum Cyanobacteriota; class Cyanobacteriia; order Cyanobacteriales; family Nostocaceae; genus Hassallia. The sequence continues at coordinate 9,126 of CASBQA010000077.1, forward strand.
TTTCGATCCGCCTTATGCCAGCAGATTATATGAAGCAGTATTAGAAGCGATCGCTGATTATCAGCTTTTAGATTCTAGCGGCGAAATCGCAGCCGAACACAGTCCCCAAAATTGGACAGCCCCAATAATTCCAGCTTGGGAAATATGCCGCGAGAAAGTTTATGGCAACACCGCTTTGACCTTTTACAGGGTTGGGGAATGAGGAGAGAAGGACAAGGGGGAATTTTGACTAAGGCTCTTTTATTACTCTCGCGAGATGAAATTTGAAACCCTCTTTTCAGATTAGTCCGCGTAGGCGGACTTTGTTTGTGTAGCCGCGATTTTAATCGCCAGGGCTTTGTACGCGCAATGTCGCGTAATCGCCAGGGCTGTAGAGACGCGAAATTTGAGCCAGCGCGTTGCCGAGGTTCCCTCGGTTGTAGCGACCGGTCGCGTCTCTACAAATCACCAATTTACAGACCGAGCTGATCGCCGCGTTTGAATTGCTCGTAAGCCGTATAAAACAAGCCAGCCAGGGTGACAACAATCAAACCAATAACAATGCCTGATAGCAGGGGTTCAACCACTGTAAGTCTCCTATAATTAAGGTTTTCTGCTTTTGATTCTACCAAATTGGGCATGAATCCCCAATAGAATTGCATTTTTTGGACGCCGACTAAAAATGACGAAACTTAAATTTGTGCTTGCAGACACAATCAAGAACTTTTAAGCTATGTGTATGAAATGAAAAGTTTCTTATAGTTTTACAGCAAACCCTTTGGATAACCAGATTAACAAACCTGAAATTCTGATTCAGCGGATCGCTTTGTTTGCCGTAGCGATTTTGCTAGCAATCCTTTTGGGCATTTTTGCTGTTCGCACCCTCAGAGCGTCCGATCCATATGTTAAGAGTGTTCTATCGCTGACAGGAGACCGAATTCAAGGACACGCGATCTTTCAAATAAACTGTGCGGGTTGTCACGGCTTAGAAGCCGATGGACGAGTGGGTCCGAGTTTGCAAGCCGTCTCCAAGCGAAAGTCACGTTATGGGCTGATTCACCAAGTAACCAGCGGTGACACCCCACCAATGCCAAAATTTAAGCCCAGCGCCAAAGAAATGGCGGATCTGTTGAACTATTTGGAAAGTCTTTGAGATTAGGGACTGGTGACTAGGGACTGGCAAATGGGGACTAGGGGGTGTTTCCAAACCCTAAAAGCCTTCAGGCTGAAGCCTGAGGCTACACGAACAAGAGCTTACCGTCGTGGGCTGAAAACCTTATTTTTCCATAGTCCGCGCAGGCGGACTTGGTTAGTATAGCCGCACCCTTCGGTGGGTGTCGGGCAGGTGCGAAAACTCTATTCAATATCACACACAAGAAGGGGAACGAAAAGCAGATGGCTAATATCATCAAACCACCCTGTGATGAAGCTGTCATACGCACTACATCCAGCCATCAGCCATGTGCTAGAGATGTTAGACCGTGGGTTTTGGCGGCAACGATTCTTGGCTCCAGCATGGCGATGATTGATGGTAGTGTGGTTAATGTTGCATTGCCTGTGATGCAAGCTCGATTGAATGCAACGGCAACTCAGGTGCAGTGGGTGGTGGAATCCTACGCGCTGTTTCTGGCAGCATTAATTTTAGTCGGTGGATCGCTGGGTGATAATTTCGGACGGCGACGCATTTTTGCTGTCGGAATCGCACTTTTCGCTTTAGCTTCGATTTGGTGCGGATTGTCGCCCAATATCAATCAGTTGATTTTAGCACGAGCCATACAGGGAATTGGAGGTGCGCTGTTAGTGCCTGGTAGTTTGGCAATCATAAGTGCTGCATTTAGTCAAGAAGAACGAGGACAGGCGATCGGTACTTGGTCGGGTTTTACTGCGATTACATCTGCACTGGGTCCTGTGTTGGGTGGTGCTTTAGTCGAATATACATCTTGGCGTTGGATCTTTTTTTTGAATGTGCCTATAGCTTTGCTGGTTTTAGGAATTGTGTTTTGGCGTGTACCAGAAAGCCGTAATGAAGCGGCAACGGGTAAGCTAGATTGGTGGGGTGCATTTTTGGTGACAGTCGGGTTAGGTAGTCTTGTCTATGGATTGCTGGAAGCAGGACATAAAAGTTTGACTGATCCAGTTGCGATTATTGGGTTGAGCATGGGAATTGCAACGCTGATTGTGTTTGTGCTGGTGGAAAAAAGTCAGCGATCGCCCATGATGCCATTAAGTTTATTTAGTTCTCAAACTTTCAGTGGTGCAAATTTACTCACCCTGCTGTTGTATGCTGCATTAGGTGGAGTGTTATTCTTCTTTCCCTTTAATTTAATTCAGGTACAAGGTTACTCACCGACTGCCGCAGGTGGTGCTTTTTTACCACTAATTCTGTTAATGTTTCTGCTGTCACGTTGGTCAGGTGGATTAGTTAGTCGTTATGGAGCAAAACGACCATTGATTATCGGTCCGAGTATTGCTGCTGTGGGATTTGCTTTGTTTGCTTTACCCGGCATTGGGGGTAGTTATTGGACTACATTTTTTCCCGCGATCGCTGTCTTGGGATTTGGCATGGCAATTAGCGTTGCACCACTAACTACTACAGTTATGGGAGCGGTGAAAGTGGAACAAGCTGGAACTGCTTCGGGAATTAATAATGCAGTTGCTCGCACTGCCAGTTTACTTGCGATCGCCATTTTTAGTCTCATCGTTTCCCATGCCTTTAATTCTGCGCTTGATACTCGTTTAACACAGTTACAAATACCACCATCAGTCCAACAAATGCTAGTCCCGCAACGAGTTAAGCTAGCTGGAGCTGAGATTCCACCTGGATTAAGTGAAGCGGTTGGTTCGTTATTAAAAAGTGCGATTGCTCAATCATTTGTAAGTAGTTTTCGTTTAGTGATGCTGATTGCATCTGGACTAGCGATCATTAGTGCGATCGTTGCTGCGTTGATGATTAAGCCGCAAGACACCGTTAACTAAAATAACATGGTGCGTTACAGCTACTCAACCCAGTTCTCTAATAACAGCGTAGGAATGCGAGAGAATTCTCGGACATTATTGCTGACAAGGGGTTTTTGCTTGATGAGGTAAATGCAGGTATTGGTATCAAGCAGGTATCGCATTTACAAACTCTCTCTGGTGTCGATGAGTAGCTGATTTCTAGTAGTCATGAAATCATCGGAGAAATTGTCTAGACTCTCGATGAGCGATCGCCAGGGGTTATCTTTGGCAATGAGAACAATAGCGTTACCAATTTTTTTGATATAGACTTCTGTGCCAGTGAGTTGAAAATCTTCCGGCAAAATAACAACTTGGTGAGTGCCATCAGTGCTGAGTTTGGCTGTGTTCACGATCTTACTTTATTAGCTCTCACGGATGGGATGGTGTAAAGTTAGTTGGGTTAACAGGGGTGACTTCAGAAGCGTAGCGGTTAAAGTCCCTAACGTTGAAAGTTAAGATATGGGTTAGCTTGTGCACTAACATTGAGGCTACAAGCCTAGCATCGTGGACATTTACCCCCACTACCCCATACTGTAAAATTAATCGCTTCCACTCTGGATAAATCTCAGGTACATCTGACAGTATCAAGAACAAACCTTCTAAACGCTCCAGTTCCGTTTTAGCTTCAGCTATGGTTAAGCCTAAGCCGTTCCTTTGGGCAGGTCGTGTTGCACTTCGCCAAAACTCTATCAGGTTTTGCGAGGTAATAAAAAGCTCTAACTCTGCTGCTCGTAAAGTTGAGATTGCGTTCACTGTGTCTGCATACATTGGGTGGTGTGGCTGTACACTTAGTAGCAATAAGTTGGTATCGACAAGATAAGTCACCTAAATATGTTCGTCCTCGTCATCATCATATATTCCTCCCCGACTTAAAGCATAGTCTGATAGTAAGGGCGTATCTTGCCTATGGCTCTCTGCCCATTCCCGAAAAGCTGTTATCCACTCAAGAGCCGTTGCAGTTTTGTAAAATGGTTGCTCCTGTTTTGATTTCATCAACTGCAAAAGCATAGTCACGGACTCACCATCTTTATACTCAGCGCGAACTGCTTGAATTTCTGCCTGTGTTTCTGCATCGTCTTCGTACAACGCTTCTTCGGCTGCAAAAATTTGTTGCTCAATTAGCTCTTGAAGTTGACGTTTTTCTGTTAAATCAAGGGAAGATATTGCTTCTGCTAAAGTTTCTAAGGAGAGTTGTAGTTTAACAATGGCTGGCATTTTTCTCCTCTTGGGTGTATTTTTTTTGCACTTTGACACCATTATGCTGATTTTAACAGTTATATTTTTGTCAAGCCCAAAGTATGAAGGGTTGTATTTCAGGGCAAACCCATTTAAATTTCACGCTTGTGGAATGCTGTGCAGTAATTGCATTCGCTTGACCCACGATCAGTGCGATCGCCTAAGTTGAGTTTTGCCTAAGCACCAATATCTATTAACAAGCCGCTTTCGGCTTACCCACTCCCCAACAAACTGAAGCGGTATTTCTCGTGACGGGAGCGGTCTTTTTCGTGCCGGGAGCGGTCTTTGTCGTGACGGGAGCGGTATTTCTCGTGACGGGAGCGGTATTTCTCGTGACGGGAGCGGTTTCCCTCCTGACGGGAGCGGTGTTTCTCGTGACGGGAGCGGTGTTTCTCGTGACGGGAACGGTGTTTCTCGTGCCGGGAGCGGTGTTTCTCGTGACGGGAGCGGTGTTTCTCGTGACGGGAGTGGTCTACCTTAAAACTTTTATGAAGCTTAGACAATTATCTCTATAAAAATCAGCATCTATTAATTAAATTCCGAAAATTTACTGCTATCACCTGAAAATTTTATGATAAAAAATTGTGAGTTATGCTGAACCGGAATGCCGTTTAACTGAGGCAAGCTAGCTCTATAAGTATCTTAAAAGATAAAATTATGTCTCGTCAAAAACGTACATCCCGCATTCTAGAAAAAGCTCAGTTAAGATCCGCTGGATTGAAATCGATTGTTCCAAACATCAAATTTGATGAAAATTATAGTCTGGAAAAAATGATTGAGTCAATTGAGCAGTTACGTAACAAACTTGATGTTTACAATACCGCTCTGTCTATGGTTGACTCTTCTAAAACTGAAATTGAAGACATGGAAAAAAACTTGAGTCAGCTTTCTGAGAAAATGCTGATGGTGGTTGCTATCAAGTACGGCAAAGACAGCCGCGAATATGAGATGGCAGGTGGTGTTCGCAATAGCGATCGCATCCGCAAAATCAGGTCAAGTCGCTTGAAAAATGTTGCCGAACAAGCAGTAGATGAGAATGTGAAAACTGCATAGCAGAGACTGTCTTGAAAGTCAAGCGTTAACAAAAAAGTGGGAATGGGGCATTGACGCAACATCACATAACTTTATACGCTAGCTCCTGTTTGTAGTTTCGTATACCCAATTATTAATTTAGTCTGACAATTATTCAACCCTATATGTAATCTTTGTCAGACTGTTAATTGACATGTTATTTTATATTTTGTTGGAGAAAAATGTCAAACTCTTTTGGAAAGTTTCCCTCCTTTGGCAAGTTTATAGAAAGCTTGGAAGCGGCTCGGCAAATAGAGGAAAGAGAACTAGAACAAGGGTTAAGCATAGCCGCACAACGTTCCCGAAGACGGCAGACGCGGGACATTGTGGAAGTAGCTGCCAAAATTAATAAACGCGAACCTGACGATGTTGATGGGGATAGGCACTATCGCTTGTTAGTTACCATCGCAGAAATTGTCGAAAGCGATCCAGATGTCGATGCTGATTTACACCACAATTTGGCTGAAAAGTCGGATGTGTTTGTTGCCATCCGATATGGCGATCGCATGGGAATTATGGAACCCATTGAGGGGTTAGATGAGGGTGCAACTTTGCATTTGCGGGGAGAATGGATTACTAAAGAAAGAGCCAGAGAACATGGGGGCAGAGTTCTTTCGGTGTTACACTTTACCCACCACCCCATCGGCTTTGTTTGCACGGTAGAAAAGTGCTTCAGTTAAAAAACATCGCCGTCTTTACAATTATCAGTTTTTTCTAAAGACGGCGATACCCTTGCGTCTTTTGCCTTAACACCAGTGGATTTAATCGACCACTTATCTTTGATCGTCATTACAGTTATATAC
>CASBQA010000078.1 GCA_949127635.1 Nostocales cyanobacterium PMM_0069
ATTACCGATTACTCATTACCCACTCTCCCACACCACGCTTCCTCCACTCCCAAGAGCGCAAGCGCTAATAAAGCATTACAATACGAAGGAAATAGCTTTCTCAACTCGGTTGCCGCTTAATTAAAGAAGTATATGACTGACGTTCCCGCAGCTCGCATTCGCAATTTTTGTATTATTGCTCATATCGACCACGGGAAATCTACCCTTGCTGACCGTTTACTGCAAACCACTGGAACAGTGGAACAGCGGCAAATGAAGGAACAGTTTCTCGACAACATGGATCTAGAACGGGAGCGCGGCATTACAATTAAGCTGCAAGCTGCCCGGATGAATTATAAAGCAAAAGACGGTCAAGAGTATGTACTTAATTTAATTGATACTCCTGGACATGTAGATTTTTCGTATGAAGTATCGCGCAGTTTGGTTGCTTGTGAAGGCGCACTTTTGGTAGTTGACGCTTCCCAAGGTGTAGAAGCGCAAACTTTAGCGAATGTATATTTAGCACTAGAAAATAATCTAGAAATTATCCCGGTTTTGAATAAAATAGACTTGCCTGGGGCAGAACCAGAAAGGGTTATTAGCGAAATTGAGGAAATTATCGGTTTAGATTGCAGTAATGCGATTCAGGCTTCTGCAAAAGAAGGAATTGGCATCTCGGAAATTTTAGAGTCAATTGTAGAGCGTGTACCACCGCCCCAGGATACGATAGATCAACCTTTAAGAGCGTTGATTTTTGATAGTTACTACGACAGCTACCGGGGAGTGATTGTCTATTTTCGGGTGATGGATGGCAAACTGAAAAAAGGCGATCGCATTTATTTGATGGTGTCGGGTAAAGAATACGACATTGATGAGTTAGGTGTACTTTCTCCCACTCAAAAGCAAGTTGACGAACTCCACGCTGGGGAAGTCGGTTATTTAGCCGCATCGATTAGAGCTGTCGCTGATGCACGGGTAGGTGATACAATTACCCTCAATGCGAAAAAAGCTGCGGAACCTTTGCCTGGTTACGCCGAAGCTAAACCGATGGTCTTTTGTGGGATGTTCCCCATCGATGCTGACCAATTTGAAGACTTGCGGGAAGCTTTAGAAAAGCTGAGTTTAAATGATGCCGCACTGCACTACGAACCAGAAACCTCTAGCGCGATGGGATTTGGTTTCCGTTGCGGGTTCTTAGGGTTGCTGCACATGGAAATTGTCCAGGAACGTCTGGAACGGGAATACAATCTTGATTTAATTATTACAGCGCCATCAGTAGTTTACCGGGTGACAAGCAACAAAGGTGAAGTACTGTACATCGATAACCCCAGCCGTTTACCTGCGCCAAATGACCGAGAAAAGATAGAAGAACCTTACGTCCAGGTAGAAATGATTACACCAGAAACGTATGTAGGTTCTTTGATGGAGTTGTCGCAAAATCGGCGCGGGATCTTCAAAGATATGAAGTATCTTACCAAAGGACGCACCACACTGACTTACGAGCTACCTTTGGCGGAAGTTGTCACCGACTTCTTTGACCAGATGAAATCGCGATCGCGTGGTTATGCCAGTATGGAATATCACATCATCGGCTATCGTGAAAATCCCTTGGTGAAGTTGGATATCATGATTAACGGCGATCCGGTGGATTCCTTAGCGATGATTGTCCACCGAGATAAAGCTTACAATGTTGGGCGAGGGATGGCTGAGAAACTGAAAGAATTGATTCCGCGACACCAATTTAAAGTGCCAATTCAGGCGAGTATCGGTAGTAAGGTTATCGCGAGCGAACATATTCCCGCATTGCGGAAAGATGTGTTAGCTAAATGTTACGGTGGTGATATCAGCCGGAAGAAGAAACTCTTGCAGAAGCAAGCAAAGGGTAAAAAGCGCATGAAATCTTTGGGTACGGTGGATGTACCCCAAGAAGCTTTTATGGCAGTGCTGCGCTTAGATCAAAATTAATCCTCGTTCCCATGTTCTGCATGGGAATGCTATCATTTTTCAGCTTCTGTGCGGACGATATCGATTGAGAGTCCCAACACCTCTGCCCTAAATAAGAGCGTGAAAACAAGACCAAAAATCCTTAACACCAAGCGTATTGCATTATACTTTACCAATTGTGATAAAGTTGACGAACCCAATGTAAAGGTTCTTCATGAGAAAGTCTAATTTTCGGTTCAAATCTTGGATAGAGATTTTCCAGCATCGTCACATCTTGCCGAATTATTTCTTCTGTAGCTTTGATAGTTGGTGGTTCAAGAATTGAGTTGAAAATACCAAAAGATTTTTCAGTAAATAGGGGGATAAAGGTGCGCGTTGTGTTTTGGTTTTGTGGATATATAGTAAATGCTTGCACAAGTTTACCCAAGGGTGAATCATTATAAACAACTACCAAAGATGGAAAGTAATTTTCTAGAACTAATTCCACCGGATTAGGAGTAAATAGTAAAGCTATATTTTGTCGGTACTCACTCAGAGTATTTTTCTCTCTAATGTGCTTGATAGTAGAGACAGAGAAATAATTATTAGCTTGAAAATCATTAACTATTGTTTCTTTGATTCTAAAAAGTTCTCGATGAGTTCCTTTGGCATGATTTACATCATGATTAATTTCTAATGCATCAAGAAAAGGTGCTTTTATAGTTACATCTCCCGCAACACCAATAAATCGAAATTGAGTTGATAGCTTTTCCAAAATATCTGGAATGGGAAGCTTGGGTTCTTGATTAGCGTAAGTCCAAACAAAATCACCTTGAAAAAATAACTTAAGTTGTTTTGCGATAGGTTTGGAATTTTTTTCATTTGGTAAAATTGCTTTACCTACCGAGTCAAATTCTAATGCATGAAAAGGACAAGCTATTGTATTAGTATCTGGGCAAATCCAACCATCAGAAAGCTTTGCACCCATGTGAGGGCAGATATTTTCTAAAGCGGAAATTTCACCTTTTTCATTTTTCCAAAGTACATAATCTTGACCACAAATAGTAAATAATTTAGGTTTATTTACTTTTAACATGGATTTGTGGGCAATTAACCAAGGGGCACCGGGTAAATTCCAAGTCATATGCAACGCAACTAATACTTTTATTTATTAGTATAGCGATCGCACTTTCTCACGTCTTGTAGATTCGTCCGATTTTTTGTACGTTCTTGCTATCTTTGCAGAATCATCTTGGGTGTTACTCCCAGTAACCTTTTAAAATGTCTATTAAGATGACTTTGGTTAGCAAAACCGACTTTATAAGCAACTTCTACAAGGCTCAAATCACCTTGTAAAAGTAAACTTTTTGCCCGTTCCACCCGACAACGAATCACATATTGATGCGCGGAGATTCCCATTGACTGTTTGAATAAGTGAGAAAAATAATGCGGACTTATCTGTACTATAGCAGCCAATTCTGTTAAACTTAAATCCTGTTCTAAGTGGGCGTTTATATAGTCAATTACTTTCTTAAATTTATACTTTGACAAACCGTCTTTATATTCTGGCAAAATCGGTTTGCATGTTGAATAATGTTGCATTAAGTGAACTGACAAAGCATTTATCATCGTCTCTGCATAAAGACGACTATTTGTCGGATTATTTTCTAAGACACTTTTAAGCGCTAATCCGATTTGGTAAATCAAAGGATCGGGTGTGGCAAAGTGCGGTAATAATTCCACATCTTTTGCATCTGCTGATTCGTTAATTGTACGAGCAAAAACATCAGTTTCTATACCAAGAATGATAAAATCGCCTTCTGCATCCCAAGCTGCACTTTGACCGACGTTGACCGGATTAATAACTATATCACCTCCGACCACTGCATCACGGTGAAAGCGTCCATCTAGTTTGCGATCGGCATGAATTACACGGTTTCCATGTGTGAAAATCGCAATAGAATGCCAACGAGGGGTAGAAACTTCCGGCACTTCATAAGCTGGTTGACACATATAGCCAAAAGATACCCCATGCCAACCTACCTCTAAGCTAGTGAGGATTGGGGGACGTGGGTAAAGCTGCAATGCCTCATTTTCTTCGGTTAAGATTAAGGGCTTTTCTTGGGACATAGGTTACACAAATACCTATCTACCCAATAATATATCAGTATATATTCGTTTATTCAAACACATATTTTTCAGCTACTTTCCAATAGCGAGAAAAACGCTTCAAGTCGATATAGCCGTCGTATTCAAAAAACGGTTCTACTTCAAAAATTTCTAAGTCCAAATTTTTCTCAATTTCATCACATATTATATCAAAACGGGGACTAACACTTTCTGCGGTGACAACTAAGTTAGTATTATGCTCTTTGGCAAAAGCTAAAACTTGTTGCACCACATCACCACGACGAATGACAACGGGTAATTCTAACAAGCATTCGTAAATAAAAGTGAGGCGTTTCAGACTTAATTGTGATTCTTCAATTAAAGCATCATCCCAAACCCAAATTGCGGGTGCGTCGGGGTATTCTTTTAGTGCGGGGTTTTGGGGACTGAGGCAGTCTCCATGTACCCAAATAATTGGTTTAGTCATTGATTTTTAGATTTTAAATACGGGGTTTTTTGCTTTTTTGCCAACTTTGACTGTTAGCTTGTTTGTTAAATTCACCTTTGGGAAAAAGCTTTTGTTCTATTTCTTCATAACTACCTTCAAAGTCACAATGATCGTAAAGGGGACACTGTTTGCAATAAACGCTTTCGGTGTAACGTTCTAAATTTTCGCGGTTGAAAAAATAAGCTTTGTGACTAAAGGTGCTGGCTACCCATTGCCATGACATATTGTTGCTAGCAGGATCGCCATCTAACAAATGCTCTAAAAACCACTTTGCGCCGACTTGCCAACGAATACGCTGCCAGTGGACAATGTAAGCTGCCATCCACATGCGTGCATGATTGTGCAAGTAGCCTGTTTCTCGTAAGTCACGGCTGAAGCTGTCTATGCAAAGTCTGCCTGTGGTGCCTTGTTTGATGTCTTCTGGTAACTCAGGTGCGTAATCTGAGGGGGTATAGCCTGTTTTATATTCTTCTTGATCTCTCCAGATATTATCCCCTAGTTTGGCATATAAACGCTGCCAGTAGTCACGCCAGCCTAGCTCGTTAATTAGTTTAGTTGTTTCATCTGGGTTTGCTGTGTGCTCAACGACATAATCTCGAATTTCTCGCAGACTCAGAACACCATAACGAATATAAGGCGAAAGTCGCGTTACTGCACCTGTGAAAAAGTTACGTGTTGTTGCGTAGCGTGCAGCGTCTACTTTTTGCAGCACTTTTTCGGCGGCTTGGCGTCCGCCGACAATTTCGCTGATATGATTATCTCGTTGTGTCGCGTCTGGAAATTGTTCGCGGAGGTAAGTTACTAACTCTTCGCGATTAGTAAAGTCGCGCTGCATGTTATTGGTCATTTGTAAGCTATTTGACGACTTTATAATTATGGCGGATGAATGGAAGCGATCGCCCTCAACCATATGAGATAATTTTTAAGCGATACATACATCGACGGAATTTAAATATGCGTTATCCGGAAAAGACGTAGCAGTGCTACGTCTCTACATTATAATAATGAATAAAGCTGGTATTTTATCAACTATGGTTACAGTCATCCAAGCCCAAAACCTTAACATCATTGACTTAAAAAAAAAATTTGGTCTACAGCTAGCTGACAGCGACCAATTTTTTACAGAGTGGTTTGATAATCTGCCAGAAATTACTGAGTCAGAAAAGCAGGCTCTAGACCGAGTTAAAGCGAACTATTTTAGCTTAGTTGATCGCCGTCCTATTTTAGAGGAATTGGTAAAACTGGTTGTGCTAGCTCCCTTGTTAGATTTAGCAGGATTTTATCGGCTTCCTTTTGATATTGAAACTGAAGAATCTATACAAATTGCTTTGGAAGATGAAGGAGAAATTATGCGAGGTCGCATTGATGTGCTGGTTCTAAAACAACAATTGTGGTTGTTAACTATTGAGTCTAAAAGGGCTGGATTTTCTCTAATAATGGGTATACCCCAAGCCCTAGCTTATATGTTGAGTAATCCTCACCCAGAAAAACCTACTTTTGGGTTAGTAATGAATGGTAGTAATTTTATTTTCCTTAAATTAACTAAGCAAGATGTACCAAAGTATGCTTTGTCTGATGAATTTACGCTGTTGAAGCGAGAAAATGAACTGTATAAAGTTCTGAGTATATTAAAAAATATTGGTCAAATTCTGATTTAACAATTATGTCTACCCGTCCTATATATCTCGATTGTCACGCTACCACTCCTGTAGATGAAAGGGTATTAGCAGCAATGCTACCTTACTTCACTCAAAACTTTGGAAATCCCTCTAGTATTAGTCATGTTTACGGTTGGGAAGCAGAAGCGGCAGTGAAGCAAACGCGGTCAATTTTGGCAGAGGCAATTAATGCCTCTCCTGAAGAAATTGTCTTTACCAGCGGTGCCACAGAAGCGAATAATTTAGCTATTAAAGGTGTTGCTGAAGCTTACTTTCAAAAAGGACAACATATTATTACTGTTGCAACCGAACATAGCGCAGTTATTGACCCTTGCAACTATCTAAAAACTCTTGGATTTGAAATTACAATCCTACCAGTTGAAAAAGATGGAATTATTAATTTAGATGAGTTAGAAAAAGCTTTCCGTCCTGATACAATTTTAGTTTCGGTGATGGCTGCTAA
>CASBQA010000079.1 GCA_949127635.1 Nostocales cyanobacterium PMM_0069
CGGTGACGTTGTATGTGGTGGTTTTGCAGCACCTCTCAACTATGCTGATTACTGCTTGATTGTTACCGACAACGGCTTTGATGCTTTATTTGCCGCAAATCGCATTGCCGCTTCAGTCCGCGAAAAAGCACGTACTCACCCATTGCGTTTAGCTGGTTTAATCGGTAATCGCACTTCCAAACGCGACTTGATCGAGAAATACATAGAAGCAGTACCCATGCCAGTACTGGAAGTATTACCTTTGATAGAAGACATCCGTGTTTCTCGCGTCAAAGGCAAGACTTTGTTTGAAATGGCAGAGAACGATCCTTCTCTGAACTACGTTTGCGATTACTACCTCAGCATCGCCGACCAAATTTTAGCGCGTCCAGAAGGTGTAGTACCTAACGACACCCCAGACCGGGAATTGTTCTCTTTGTTGTCTGATTTTTACTTAAATCCGAGTAAACCCCAGGTTACTAATCCGGAAGAGCAACTAGACTTGATGATTGTATAAATCATCTATTTTCTCAGGATGAGGGACAACATGGCTTTCTTTTACAGCTTTACAGATTCTTTAAAACAAAAGTGGTTGCAATTTTTCCAGGTGAATCGTGACTGGATTACTCTCCACATGCAGGTGGAGTCGGTTTACACCCCCGATGGTGGAAAGCGACCACCGTCTTACCTCATCCTGGGAGTCGTTAACGCGCTGGAACCGAAGCTAGCGCAGTTAATGTTGCCCTTTGCGAAATTGAATCCAGACGCAGATACTTTGATAGAAGTGCTGGATTTACATTTCGATCCTGATATGGCTTTGGGCAACAGCGGGATGCCCAAAGTAGAAGAATATATGGAATCAGAAGGAGTCATGCAGGGAAAGTCCCATGATGAAACCTTGACGATTCCCAATGAAAATGGCTTTGGGGAAGAGGCGATAATTCACGAGTTCGTGATGGTAGATTCTCATCAAGAAATGCTGATCCCAGATGAGTTTAGCCAAATGTCCATAGGTAAAACCGCTGAAGTACCAGTGCATAATGTAACTGAAACTGGATTTGGCGATATTTCCTTCAGTAACGGGCAAAACTCAAACCAAACACCCAGCATCGAATCTGTTGATGATTTTGGCGATATTTCCTTTGATGACTTGAAGGATAGCGACAGCAAAATCTCCGTAGCAACTGCACCATCAGATCACTTGGGGCAAAACATGCTGGATGATTTGGATACAGCAGACGAAAATGCGTTTGGCGACGTGTTGTCTGATGTCTGGAGTGAAGAAAAATCAGCTTCAGGAGAAGATTTGCCATCTGGCATTTTTGACGACTCGGAAATTGCCCGCCTTTTCCCCAACACGTAATTACAAAGTTGTAAAGACGCGATACCCTTGCGTCTCTACAACTTTAAATACCACGGGGAGAATAATACTAAAATGACTGCTACTCAAGAACCATCAGCTTTAAATTTTGAGTGTGAAACTGGTAATTATCATACGTTTTGCCCGATTAGCTGCGTAGCGTGGCTATACCAAAAAATTGAAGATAGTTTCTTTTTGGTGATTGGGACAAAGACTTGTGGCTACTTCTTACAAAACGCGATGGGGGTAATGATTTTTGCTGAACCCCGCTATGCAATGGCTGAGTTGGAAGAAGGAGATATTTCCGCACAGTTAAATGATTATGAAGAATTAAAGCGGTTGTGCTTGCAAATTAAACGCGATCGCAATCCTAGTGTAATTGTCTGGATTGGCACTTGCACCACGGAAATCATCAAAACTGACTTGGAAGGTTTGGCACCCAAGCTAGAATCGGAAATTGGTATCCCCATCGTCGTAGCGCGTGCTAACGGTCTAGATTACGCTTTTACTCAAGGAGAAGATACCGTCTTAGCTGCAATGGCTAATCGTTGTCCTGATAAAGTTCCCGTAGCGGAAACAGAGAAAACTGAGCGGAATGCGATCGCTAAATTACTCAACTTTGGTAAAAAGAAAGAAGAAGTAGCTCAAGATGAATCTGAGTACGTCGATCATCCGCCTTTGGTTTTATTTGGTTCTCTCCCCGATCCGGTTGTAACTCAGTTAACTTTGGAACTGAAGAGACAAGGTATCAAAGTTTCCGGTTGGCTACCCGCCAAGCGCTTTACTGAACTACCTGTACTCGAAGAAGGGTATTATGTCTCTGGTGTCAACCCTTTTCTCAGCCGTACTGCTACCACTTTAATGCGTCGCCGCAAATGTAAGCTAATTGGCTCACCTTTCCCCATTGGACCCGATGGCACCCGCGCTTGGATTGAGAAAATCTGCTCGGTGTTTAATATTACCCCGAAAGGTTTGGATGAGCGGGAAGCGCAAATTTGGGAAGGTTTGGAAGATTATGTAAAATTGATTCGCGGCAAGTCTGTATTCTTCATGGGTGATAACTTGCTGGAAGTCTCTCTAGCGCGGTTCCTAGTGCGCTGCGGGATGACCGTTCAGGAAATTGGTATCCCCTACATGGATAAGCGCTATCAAGCTGCTGAGTTGATTTTGTTGGAAAAGACTTGTCAGGAAATGGGTTCACCCCTGCCTTCTATTGTCGAGAAGCCAGATAATTACAATCAGCTTCAGCGGATTTATGAGTTGAAGCCTGATTTGGTGATTACTGGTATGGCTCACGCTAATCCGTTGGAAGCACGGGGGATTAATACTAAGTGGTCTGTGGAGTTCACTTTTGCTCAAATTCACGGTTTTACGAATGCGCGGGATATTTTGGAGTTAGTGACTCGTCCGTTGCGTCGGAATAACAATTTGAAGGATTTGGGTTGGGATAAGTTGGTGAGAGAAGACGCTAAAGTTTAGGGTTTTTATTGAGCGAGATTATGTTAAGTTGGGCGAACTTTAGGTTCGCCTTTTTTTTATACGAACCGCAGAGGATGCAGAGAGGAAGAAAGGAGCGATCGCTCAAATCTCATCTCAGTCAGATACAGTTACAATAAGGTGGTAAAAATGGGAGTAAATAGGAATTATGTTTAGTGGAATTAAACAAAAGGCTATTGTGGGAAAAGATGGCAAAATCGAGCTATCTACAACGGAACTAGCAGAAGGAACAGTAGTAGAAGTCATTGTGCTAGTTGAGCCACAAACTGAAGAAGATGATACTACCTATCTGATGAAATCAGAAGCTAACAAAAAACATTTGCTTAAAGCTATGGAGAATGTAGACAAAGGAAACCTAATTTATGTTGATTTAGATGAATATGAAAAAAGTCGCATTTGAACCAGAAGCCTTTGAACAACTAGGTCAATGGGCGACAGAAGACAAGAAGGTTTTCAAAAAAATATTGGAACTGATTAGAGATATACAAAGAGAACCCTTCTCAGGCATAGGGAAACCAGAGCCATTAAAATATGAATTACAAGGTTACTGGTCAAGGCGTATTACAGATGAACATAGATTAGTTTACAAAGTGGAAGAAGATTTATTGACTATTCTGTCTTGCAAATATCATTATTTATAGGCGATGACCCGCCCTTAGCGATTTTTAGGAACTGTGGGCACAGAAAAGGAAAAAAGCGATCGCCCAAATTTGAGAGCATTTAGATAGAGTTACAATTGCTTAAAGCTATGGAAAATGTAGACAAAGGAAACCTACAGCAGATTTGAAGTAAATGAAGTACATATATAAAACCCAAAACCTTGTAGAGACGTAGCAGTGCTACGTCTCTTGTATTCGATGAAAGCGGAATCTGCTGTAATTTATGTTGATTTAGATGAGTATGAGTAAAACACCTTCCCAAAATGAAAGCCGCGAGATGCTGATTTGGCTCAACCAAAACCGCCAAATATTGTTAGATTTATATAAGAATCAATATATTGCTTACAATGCAAATGGCTTAATAGCTCATAGTGAAAACTTGCGTGAACTTTTACAGTTAGCAGAGGCTTCAGAGCAGCTATTTGCAATTTACTTAGTTCCCCGCAGCACCGCTTCAATCCAAATTTTATAAACTCGCTTTTGTGCAGTTGCTCGCCATGATTGGCAACTAATTTATCATGTAAAGCTGAAGTATGAAGTCCGCGTAGGCGGACTTTGTTCGTATAGCCTCAGACTTCCAGTCTGAGGGCGATTTCCGTACATTGGCATACACTCCTGCCACTTTTTCACTTATAACCATCAATAATCATTTTATCATCCATCACCGCCAGCAAAACTGACAAATCTGGAGTAACTCTTTCACCTAAATCTAATTCACTCACAGCAGCCTCAAAAGTTTTTCCTTGAAGTATCAAATAACCTACTTTTATCAATTCATTCCAAGTTAAATCGCTTTCCACATAAGCTTTAACTAAAGTAATCAGCAAGTCTTGATATTTATTTCCCTCGGCTTTAGTCATCATTGTGTGGGGAATTTCTAAACTTTTATCAAAGCGGTGATACCATGACTTTGGTTGCTGTTTTAATAGAGATTCAAATAAAATCTCTATTTCATGGTGATTGATAGCGCGATCGCTTTCACTATAAACCACAAACATCGGCACTGTTGGATCTTTTTCCACGCGCTCAAGAATCTCTTTACCCATATCTAAAAATATTCTAAATGATGGAATCAAAAAGCCATCATAACCAAAGTTACCGGAATTATCTTTATTTAGCCATTCATAATAAATAGGCAATACTTCTACTAAAAAATCTACTATCACATTGTTACTTCTAAGGGATGGCGCAAATAATAAACTTCGTTCAATTTGTTGAGGACGTTCTAATGCTAACCAAGCTGCTAAATTTCCTCCAGTAGATAATCCGCCAACTATTACCTTATCTCCTAACTTTTGAGCAACTTCCAACCAAGAAAGCGCAAATTGTTGATAAATTTCGATTTCAGTTGGCAAAGGAGGTGGATTATCCTTGTCCCATTTTCCCGCGACTCCATGACCGGGTTGCAATGGAACTAAAACATTATAACCAGCTTCAAATAACGCTTTTCCTAGCGGTTCAAACTGATAAGGTCCCGCAGTAAAACCGTGGAAGAAAAGGCAAACTTTTGGAGTAGGTTCGGGGTGAAAAAAGAATTTTGGGCGGCAAGCTTCGTTTTTTATTGGTAAAGTATTCTCAAGCTTTTTAGCTTGCTGGATGATGGCTGCTATTATGGTCGAATAGTTAGACATATTTATTTATACAGAAGTCGTTCTATTTTAAGTAACAACCACAACTTACTTAAATCTGTTGTTAGACGGATAATTGTAATCAGATTATCTCAAATATTCCTAGCAAAGAGTAAAAAGCAGCGTTTCCCCCTTTCCCCTCCGCCTATGATGTTATAGCGTTACCAAAGCCAAGTTAAACTAGGTCTGGTGACAGCCGCTCCACCTTTCGTTGTGAGGCTTTTATGGGAGCTAATCTGCAACAGATTGCCAAATACTTAGACAAACTTGGTTGGGATTACCGTTTTGATGGTGAAGAAGACCGTATTATCACAGGTGTGGAAGCTGAAAATTTAGAGGATTTTCTGATTGTTGTCCAGTTGGATGAAGAGGGAAAATTTTTCCGGGTATTTGCCCCTCAAGTTCTTCAGGGAGTGAAAGACCATCCTTATAAAGGAGCTATTCTCCAAACGATGCTTGCCATTTCTTGGGAAACAAAAATGCTTCAATGGGAGTATGATCCATCTGATGGCGAAATCCGGGCGATTATTGAGTTTCCCCTAGAAGACTCGATTCTTACCGAAAAACAATTTAACCGTTGTCTGAGTGGTTTAATTCAAATTGTCGATAGCGTTGCCATCCCCCGTTTGCAAGAGGTCATGGTAACAGGTGAAGATCCTGGAAATGTGGAACTTGGGGAAAGACTATTGCTCAGTATTCAAGAAGAAGCTCCAGGATTACTAGAGCTTCTGGAGAAAGCAATGGAAGCACGGAAAAAACGCGGAAGTTTTCCTAACGAGTGAGGCGAATTATCACTCTTTATAGCTATACTCCAAAATGATACCCTCACTATATACTGAATTTTTCTAGGGCTGGATTTTATGACATCCTATGCAACCTCCTCTGCCAAAGCGGAAATGAGTGAACTTCGGCGGTTGAAAAACTTACTACCGCCAGAATTGCAGAGCTGGGTAACGGTTGAAGGCACAACTGAGGTTAATCCACCGCTGGTCCGCTGCGAAGAAATTGGCAAAGACCAGGTAGAAATCCAAATTGACCTGGTGAAATGGGATGCGCTCGCAATGGATCAGCGTAACCTACTTTTTTGGCACGAAGTCGCCCGCGTGCAGAATGACACGATTCCCAAAGATGGATGGGAAATGGCGGCTCTAGCGATTGGTTTAGGAGGTGCTGTCGGTGAATTGTGGGTGCAGGATGGATTGCTGCTGGTGTTAGCTATGGCTTTGTGTGGCGTTTCTGGCTGGCGATTATATCAAAAGAATAATGGCGAAAAGCAAATAAGACAACTGATTGACGCAGATGATAAAGCGATCGCACTGGCAACTCGCTTTGGTTATAGTCTCCCCAATGCTTACAAAAGTCTCGGTAGCGCTTTAAAAACCTTGATTGACAGCACTCCCAACAAGCGCGATCGCTCTAAATATGAAGGACGCCTCTCTGCACTCAAACGCAGCGCTAATAAGGCAAAAACTAAATCTAAGACTATTGATGATGGGGGAATGTAGGGGAGACAGTTAGAAGTTGTCGATCTTCACGCATTCAACAATCCAAAAAATCACCGAATGCGTGAATGGGTGACTCAAGACTATTGAACAAGGTTTTTGGTACTGATTTTAGACCTGTAGAGACGCGAAATTTCGCGTCTCTACGCTCGTCTGATCGGGCTTAACTAAACGGTATTGCGCTATAATCCAATACGCTTGGTGTTAAGGAATTGGTGGTAAAAATTGTATGTATGTAGAGAGGTAGCAATGCTGCGTCTCTACGAGGATTTTGGGATTAACACCAACTCACATCTTGCACCTAACGATTAAAATCGCGGCTAAGAGAACAAAGCCTGCCGACGCAGGCTACAGAACACCTGATTTTCCGTTATATCAAGTCCCGTTAATCACTTATGATTACCGCATCTGAGCAAAAATCGGAAAAGCCTCTTTCTCCCTGTCCCTGCGGTCTAAATGATAAGTCTTTAACCGGACACGATATTAGTCCGCGTAGGCGGACTTGGTTTGTTTAGCCAAGCCACTGCGTTGGGCGGCTCTGCCGACTTGTTCGCGCAGCGTCTCCCTTTGGGAGAAGCATGTGGCGTGCGATTTTAATCGTTCGGGCGGGCGTGCAAGATATGAGCCAACGGTATTGCGCTATAATCACCTTTCTCAGCATCTGATTTTCGTACTAAGTACAGGTTAACCGTAAAACTACGTACTGATTTTTACGCAATAAATTCATCAAATTTCTTTTTTTGCTTGATGATAGCTTTATAAAATTCTTTGAAGTTAGTGGATAGTGGATAGGGGTGAGGCAGCGCGCAGAACAGGAGGTTTCCACGCGGCAGTGCAACTTGAGCGACTGCCGAACTCGAAGGGTTAAGAGTAATTTTTGACAACTAATATCGTTTCTATTCAAGCCATTCTATTAAAATGGTTAGTGAGACACGATTCGAGTGAATTTCACTCATCACTTAATCCAGGCGATCGCTCTATCCGACAACGGTCGGGTGCATGTCAAGTGACAGCGCAAGTCACAAAAACTTTATTCAAATAAAAATTTGAGGTATTCCCACATTCAGTCCTTCTGTTTGAATGGCACCAAATGACCTCGACCAGGCGTGCGGTTGGTGTAACAGTATTAATAGTCATTGGATGATAACAATGCGTACTCGTCGCGCTGACACAACAACAAGGATGTTTTTTAGCATCTTGTTATATTGTTAATCGTCGCAGACGATATTCAATTTCACACTTCTGCTACTAGCAATTAACTTTAATTCCTATTGGTTAAACACAATAGTTAAGTTATTCGCTCTTGAGAAAACAGCGTTTGGCAGATTACATTTATAAGGCAACGAAAGTGCAGAGCTTCATGACTAGCCAACCCAAAGAGGTGGATTTTCCGGTTACTTCCCTAAACGACACGGCTATAGTGCAGATACCCGCACGGTTGAGCGTGCTTGAGGCTGTAACCTTTAAGCAAACCTGCCAAGAGTTAATTGAGGTAAATTCCCATCCCAAGCAAATAATTATTGACTTCCACCAAACTACTTTTATGGACAGTAGTGGTTTAGGTGCCCTCGTCAGTAATTTGAAAACCGCTCAGGAAAAAGGAATCACTCTGACACTGCAAAACGTTACCCCTCAGGTAATGGCAGTGCTTAACCTCACAGGACTGGATCAGGTTTTTTCGATTGAGTCTCTTGGAAACACACCCCCAAGAGAACCCCAAAAGTTGGGTGAGCAGTTACCGACTACTCATCTGAGCGTACGCTCTTGGATGAAACGGGTTATCGATGTTATCGGGTCATTGGTAGGTTTGCTAATTACGGCAGTTTTATTTATTCCCATAGCGATCGCAATTCAAATCAACGATCCCGGTCCGATTTTCTTTAAGCAAACTCGCTGTGGTTGGATGGGTAAACGTTTTCAGATTTGGAAATTCCGCTCGATGTGTGTCGATGCAGAAGCGAAGAAAGCATCTGTCAAAAATCAAGTCGAAGGTGCTTTTTTTAAGAATGATAACGACCCCAGAATTACACCGGTAGGGCGCTTTTTGCGGCGAACCAGTTTGGATGAACTCCCCCAATTTTGGAACGTCTTAATCGGAGAAATGAGTTTAGTTGGCACCAGACCACCGACACCGGATGAGGTCGAACGCTATGAAGTACCGGAGTGGCAACGTTTGGATGTTAAACCTGGTATGACAGGAGAATGGCAAGTAAATGGGCGCTCTGCTGTACGTAGTTTTGAGGATGTAATTCGCTTAGATTTGCAGTATCAAAAAAACTGGAGCTTAGTGTACGATTTAAAACTGATTTTCAAAACGGTAGCCGTTCTGTTTAATAGAAATAGTGGTGCTGTTTAGCTTGCTTAAAATCAAAAAAGGGGCAAGGGGAGTTTTAATTAAAGCACGCCAGTGTCATATCTTTGTCTCCTTAACCTAGAGCAATATGACTTTTGATTAGAAGAACATCATCGTTTGATTAAATTCGGTAAAAACTGGATACAACACAGCTGTTCTTCAATGCATATAAAACAGGGTATATTCTGAATCCCGGTTTCTTTGAGAAATCGGGATTCTCGTTTTTAGACGTATAAAGCAATACTGGTCATTTCCGTCCGAAATACGAGTGTAGAGACGCGTTTCTACATGCCGAAATCAATACCAAAAATCCTTAACACCAAGCGTATTGCAGTATAAATGCAAAACATCTGCCACAAGAAAGATTTTAAAAGCTATTTAAGTATATTTACATAAAAGTTTTGTAACGATAGAAATGCGTAGCTTGTCCACAGACATCGCCTTCATACTCTCAGTAGTCTTTTTGAAAAAACCCCTAACGATTAAGCAACAGAACCCGCAAAGCGATGGTTTGTATGTTGTCAATATGTCCTATTAAACTAATAATAAGAGGGTTTTTACGTAAATGAAGAATAAAAACATATACTCCGAAAATTAATTAAGTAGTAAAAAAGATATCATATCCCAAATCAGTACATGATATTAAATTTTACTCAATCTTCAACGAATAATCACTGACATGAAGAGATTTTAAAGCCAAAATGAAAACATAGGCGCTGCACTTGTGTGGAACGACTTTACTAGCAAGTGTTGTCATTCATTAAACAAAAAACTAGGGTCATTCTGAATAATTTTTTATGAGAATTTTAATTTACTCCTACAACTACTATCCAGAACCAATTGGTATTGCCCCTCTAATGACTGAATTAGCAGAGGGATTAGTCAAACGCGGGCATGAAGTACGCGTAGTTACTGCTATGCCTAACTACCCTGAACGTCAAATATACGAAGGCTATCGGGGCAAATTATATACAAATGAATATAAAAATGGCGTTCAGATCCAACGCAGTTATGTTTGGATTCGTCCCCAACCCAACTTACTAGATCGAGTCTTGCTAGATGCTAGCTTCGTTGTCTCCAGTTTTTTGCCTGCACTCTTTGGCTGGCGTCCAGATGTAATTCTCTCCACATCACCATCTTTACCGGTTTGCATCCCAACTGCCCTTTTAGGATGGCTGCATGATTGTCCAGTAGTGTTAAATCTTCAAGATATATTGCCAGAAGCCGCTGTTCACGTCGGTTTACTCAAAAATAAATTTCTCATCCAGGTTTTTGCTACTTTAGAAAAATTTGCTTACCGCACTGCAACAAAAATTAGCGTCATCGCCGATGGATTTGTAGACAATTTGCGTTCTAAAGGCGTAGATGCTAACAAAATTGTGCAAATTCCTAACTGGGTTGATGTTAATTTTATCCGCCCTTTGCCTAAAGAAAATAACCCTTTTCGTGTTGCACATAACCTAGATGGCAAATTTGTCGTGCTGTATTCTGGAAATATTGCCCTCACCCAAGGCTTAGAAACTGTTGTGAAAGCTGCTGCGACTTTGCGCGATGTTCCTGATATTGCTTTTGTGATTGTGGGTGAGGCAAAAGGTTTGCAGCGATTGCAACAAGAATGTCAAGATATCGGTGCAGATAACGTTTTGCTACTACCTTTTCAACCCCGCGAAAAGCTGCCAGAAATGTTAGCTGCTGCTGATGTCGGTTTGGTGGTGCAAAAGAAAAATGTTATATCTTTCAATATGCCATCAAAAATTCAAGTGCTACTTGCCAGCGGTCGGGCTTTAGTCGCATCTGTACCTGATAATGGTACAGCAGCAAGAGCTATTAAACAAAGTGGCGGGGGTGTTGTGGTGACTCCAGAAGACTCGCAAGCTTTAGCAGCGGCAGTTTTAGATTTGTACCAACATCCAGAAAAAGTTAAAACTCTTGGTTATAACAGTCGCCAATTTGCGATTGAGCAATATTCGTTTGACCAAGCCTTAAATAATTATGAGTCGTTGTGTTACTCAGTTAAGGCACAGACTCCAGTAATTAACTCTACAATAGTGTCAAAACAGGAAGTGTAATCTACAAGAATAACTAAAGTTATATTTCTCATCCTCATAAAGATTCACAAAAAGAACGCCGAACGGCACGGAAGCCCCTTGACTTGATTGCTGGGGAGGAAGTGCCAACGGTGAATTAATTCACCGTCAAATGTGTTAAAATTTAATATCTGAGTAGTAATAATCATCTACGTGAAGAAATGTTCTGCAAGGAGTAACCCCTGATTTACCTCGTCTCGGCATGAACGCAGCCTGGGTAAACAAGCAATGGTAGAACATAGAGCGTACCGAACTGGCTTGTGATGAACTCGGAAAACAAAAATAACGTTGGCAAAAGTAAGCGCGATTGCAATACCTCTCGTATGGGTAGTTGTTTTGAGCGTCTAGGGGGATACTTGACTATCCCTTTTAAGCAAGTGTTAAAGAATCTGGGTGTCTTCTCCCAGGGTGAGACGCTGCGCGAACAGACCGCAGAGTGTCAAGCTTAAGCAGATTAGCAGGAGATAGTTTTAAACTAGCTCCTGCTTCTGGCTGTTTAAATGTGTAAAATATAGGTATATATGGCAAAAAGTTAGGCGATCGCTTAGTTAAACCAATTCAAAGTGAGAACTCGGTTAAAATAAAATATAAATTTATCATTCATCAGTAGCGGTTTTTTGCCAAAAGCCTCAATTTGTGGTAGTAGCCATTATGCGCGAACAAGTCCTCGCCTGGTTAGCAGAAAATGTGCCTCCTTCTAGAGTCAACCATATTCTCAGAGTTGAGCAGATGGCAATCGAGTTAGCTGTTCATTATCAACAAGATGTAACAAAAGCTGCTACATCAGGGTTGATGCACGATTTGGCAAAATATTTTCCGCCAGAAAAACTCTTGGAAATAGCACGTAAAGAAAAGTTGGAAGTTGATTATGTGATGGAGTCCGCACCCCATCTGTTACATGCAGACGTAAGTGCTATTATCGCTAGAGATACATTTGGCGTAGAAGATGAAGAAGTGTTACAAGCGATCGCCAATCACACTTTAGGTAGACCGGGTATGAGTCTCCTAAGTTGTATCCTATTTGTAGCAGACAGCCTGGAACCAGGACGCGGCAATACCCCAGAATTAGAAAATTTACGAGTTATTAGCCGAGAAAATATAGACCGGGCTGTTTGGAAAACTAGCGATTATTCTTTAAAATTTTTAATTGAAAGTCATTGCTTGATTCATCCCCGCACGATCGCTACCCGGAATTGGTTCTTGCAAAAATCAAAAAGCAAACCACAATCCGTCCCTTTGTCAGCTTCGGCTGATGGGAACTTCATCACACGAACTATCAACGCAACTTCATAGACATCGATTTTTTGTTAGTATTCAAAAAAAAGCAGTTCGCACATTTACAATTCTATGAATTTTAATTTATGAAGAATTGTAAAAAATAGTTGCCAAAAAACAGAAAGCACCTGAGGTTTAATGTCTGATTATTTCCAAGGAATTCCATTACAATCTGTATTTTTAACCAAGAAAGCGGTAGAAAGCTCATCAACTGACGACCAGATGAGCAGAAAGTTAGCGGAAACGATAGTTGATGCAGCATCAGATCGCAAAGCAGGTGATATTGTATTGCTTCATGTAGCATCCGTATCTTACTTGGCGGATTACTTTGTGATGATGACTGGTTATTCAAGGGTACAAGTAAGAGCGATCGCCGACGCAATAGAAGAAAAAGTCAAAACAGAGTTACAACGGAACCCTTTGCGGACAGCAGGAAAAACTGAGGGAAGTTGGGTTTTGCACGACTACGGCGACATAATTGTTCATGTAATGATGCCTAAAGAACGAGAATTTTATAATTTAGAAGCGTTTTGGGGTCATGCAGAACGGATAGAGTATCCAAAACCGGATGAGGGTGGGGGTAACGAATATGATTAATTCCTCAGTTTCCAATTGCCCAGTTCCTGCCGAACAACAACCGCTAAATGAATATGAAGAATTAAAAATTTCTTGGCTATTTCGTGATTGCACCTTAAGTTGGCGTGATTATATCATAAAAATGGTTTGGATTTGGGGTTTATCTTGGGTGGTGGCAGCACCAGTTGCGGCAGCAAGTTTTACGCCAAATAAATATATTGCCCAGTTTCTGCTGTGTGGAGCTGGGGGAGCGAGTGTAGGGGTAATTCTAGGACTGACAAGGCTGTATTTGGGTTGGTCTTATGTACGCGATCGCCTATTCAGTCCAGTAATATTTTATGAAGAATCAGGTTGGTACGACGGTCAAACTTGGACAAAACCCGAATCCATCCTCATGCGCGATCGCTTAATCGTCAGCTATGAAATCAAACCAATTATCCGTCGCTTACAAATAACGAGTCTTTGCTTGGCGGGATTGTTAGTTGCTGGTACGATAATTTGGCATTTACTTTCATAAAGTCAAAAGATTGACTATGGAATGCGTGACTTTGGACTCCTGAAGAAAAGACAAAACAATGATATATTCTCACCCATGACCAGGGGAAAACGAACTCAAGCGGCAGCACTTGAAGTTAGGTTGCTGCGGGAAGGCATTATTGAATCGAGGCACATAGTCCAAGCTGTTGTCTGCGATGAACGGGGACGGGTGCTATCCGTTGCGGGAAACGCCGAAACAGCCACTTTTGTGCGTTCAGCCCTCAAACCATTTCAGGCACTCGCTGTCACCAGCACAGGTACACTGGAACGTTATGATTTGAGCGATCGCGATTTAGCAATTATCGTATCTTCTCACAAAGGTACAATCGAGCAGGTACGACAAGTATTTAATATTCTTTGGCGTACCGATCTAGATCCGAGCGCACTTCAATGTCCGATTCCCGAAGGAAAAAAAAGTCCTTTGGAATACAACTGCTCTGGTAAACATGCGGGAATGTTAGCCGTTTGTCAACAGCGCCATTTTCCTTTAAATAACTACTTAGAACGCAAACACCCCATCCAGCAGTTGATTGTCAGCAAAATAGCAGAATTGCTAAGAATGCCGGCAGAAGAATTTATCAGCGCTCGTGATGATTGTGGCGTACCTACTTATTTCATGCAACTTGCTCAAATAGCGTCTTTATATGCTCTGCTAGCCTCTGGTAACAACTTGGATATGGAGCGCATTGTCCGTGCCATGACTCATCATCCCAATTTGGTCGCAGGAGACGGAGAATTTGACACAGAACTAATGCGCTTGGCTCCAGGAGAACTGGTAAGTAAATCCGGTGCCGAAGGAGTGCAGTGCATTTCTCGACTTGGTGAAGGCATGGGATTGGCAATTAAAGTCATAGATGGAGGAAAGCGAGCAAAATACGCCGTTGCCATTCACGTGCTTCAGCAGATGGGCTGGATTAGCCCCAGCGTCGCTCAAAGCCTGTCAGAAAAGTTTATGAGCTTCGGTAAATACAAGCGTTTAGAAGTTGTTGGAGAATTATCACTTTTGTAGTTGCCAAATTTAAAAGCTTGGGTTATATTAAATAAAGACAACGCGGGATAGAGCAGCCTGGTAGCTCGTCGGGCTCAACGAGTAAGATTGACTAAACGCTTAAAAGTTATTCTTACTATGGGCGGTACGTAAAGAAACTTACGTATGTTTACCTGTCAAACTCGGGGAAGCCAATAGCGCGGTAATCCCGAACCAAGCTCCAGAAATGGAGAAGGTGTAGAGACTGGAAGGCAGGTACCCTAACAGGAAAGCTGAGGGTAAAGGGACAGTCCAGACCACAAACTGGTTAATCCAGGCAGTGAAAACTGTAGATGGTAAGCATAACCCGAAGGTCAGTGGTTCAAATCCACTTCCCGCCACCAACTTAAGAAACAAACCCTGTAACACTCAAAAGTTACAGGGTTTTGTTTTATGCTGATTAGCAGCTATTCCACAAATTGCAGATGGACACAAAGCTAAGGGGAGACATAGCAGAACAAGCTGCTATTCTTCATGCTCTCAAGCGTGGTTGGGGAGTTTTAAAACCAGTAGGCGATCGCCTTGCTTACGACTTGGCGTATGATGTTGAAGGAACTCTGATTAAAATCCAAGTTAAATATGCCTGGTTTGATCAGCCTTCAGGCAATTATGTCGTAGATAATCGTCGCACCAAAACAAATCGACGACTAATGGTAAGAGTTGCCTACAAACAATCAGACTTTGATTTTGCCTTGGTATATATAGAAAAACTTGATCTATTTTATATCTTCCCGGTAGATGTATTCCTAAGTTATGGTAGCGAAATACACTTTGTTGAAACAGACAAGCGGCAGCGTAAACCACGTTCAGCCAAATATCGTGATGCTTGGGAGTTAATCTTACAAACGGTAGTAAGTAAAGAAAATTATCCGGAGTTGCCTGTGCAATTAGGAGAAGCGAATTTTTGATCTATTGTGGAAGAGAAGGGATCAAAGAAGCTCGGAGAATCATAGTTGTGAAGTTGCAGCGACCGATTTTAGTGGGAGGATTGGGACTGTCCTTTTCTCTATGGATTTTAGAAAATATGCATCATTCGATGGTGCAGGTGGGAGAGTTTGGTTTATTGAGTCTGGTAGCAGTCGGTGGTGGTTTGTGGTTATTTAAGCCAAATCGCGGCAAAAATGCTTCTGATATCTTTGATGGAATACCTGTAAATCGGGCTAAAGTAGAAGAAGCGATCGCACTGACTGAAGTTACAATTAACCACCTTGCAGGTGAAGCTGAAAACCATCCAGCTTTAGGGACACTGCGAGAACAAGTTAATCAATTATTCTTTGAATTAGATAGACAAGAAATTAAACTAGCTGTGACCGGCGGAAAGTCGGTAGGTAAAAGCACCTTAATTCAAGTTCTACAGCCAAACTTCGCATCTGTACAATTCCACGAAACAGCACCTTTGTTTCTAGAAGCGGGTGAAAAGTCAGAAGTTAATCAATCTGATTTTATTCTGTTTTTGACAAACGGTGATTTAACAGATTCAGAATTTCAAACCTTACAGCAGTTAAAGGCAGCAAATCAACCTGCAATGCTGGTTTTTAATAAACAAGACCAGTATTTACCAGACGAACGTCAGAGCGTATTACTTTCGTTGAAACAGCGGATGCAAGGAAATGTCGTAGCGACTGCGGTATCTCCTTTGCCCACGAAAGTCAGGAAGCATCAAGAAGACGGTTCCGTGCAAGAATGGATGGAACAACCTGCACCAGATATTCAAGACTTAACGCAGCAGTTAAATGAGATTGTTGCACAGCAAAGACAACAGTTGGTGTGGACAACAACGATGAGAAAAGCCAAGTTGTTGAAAGCTGATGCGAAGAAGTTGTTAAATGGGGTAAGATGCGATCGCGCAACTCCCATAATAGAACAATATCAGTGGATAGCTGCGGCTGCGGCATTCGCCAACCCAGTACCAGCGCTAGATATCTTGGCAACAGCGGCAATTAATGCCCAAATGGTAATGGATTTGGGTGGTATTTATCAGCAGAAATTTTCCCTTGAACAAGCGCAAACTGTAGCTGGTGCAATGGGAAGTTTGATGCTGAAACTCGGTTTAGTGGAACTTTCTACTAAGGCTGTTAGCACTGTCCTCAAAAGTAACGCTGTCACCTTTGTTGCTGGTGGCGTCGTGCAGGGTTTGAGTGCTGCGTATCTTACTAGGGTAGCAAGTCTGAGCTTAATTGAGTATTTCGAGCAGCAGGAAATCGCCTTAAATTCTGAAGGTGGTTTTAATTTGGATAAATTGCGTTACCACAAAATCATCATCATGACTGATGCCGATGTTGACG
>CASBQA010000080.1 GCA_949127635.1 Nostocales cyanobacterium PMM_0069
ATGTAATAAAGTTTTACTAATATTTTATTCAACGAACATTACAGGTGGCGATCGCATCGAAAAATATATTACAAATCTGTTTTAATTTTTAATCTTTCTTATTAATTAGATACTTGAGGTAAGTAACCCTTAAATTTAGGATCATTTTTGGCATTCAGCTTTGCTTTCCATTCGCGAATAGCGCTTGCGGTGCGTGCTACAGGTGGCAGGTAATCAGAAGATTCTGCATTTCCACTACTTTTACCTTTCTTGGGTTGGATAGTTAAACAATTCGTCAAAGTCGGTAAATAGCTTTCCAAGCCCAAGGAATAGATGACATCATTAGTTGTCTGAAAACGCTCTGATAATGACACCTTCACCATTTTGCCTAAAACTTGAGCAAAATGGTCACTGACATCTACATGTTCTTGCCAACAAATATCACCGGTATTCGAGTCATGCTCAAATTCAAAAGGTGCTTTGCCAGTTAAGAAATAAAGACAAGTCATTCCGAGTGCGTAAATGTCACTAGCATAAACTGGACGTAGGGAAAACTGTTCTGGTGGGGCAAATCCCATAGTCCCAACAAAATTTGTTGAGGCATTTTTATGTTCTTCGTTGTCACAAGTTTCGACTAATTTCTCTTTAACTGCGCCGAAATCAATTAAAACCACCCGTCCATCATCTTCACAGCGTAGCAAGTTCTGGGGCTTAATATCGCGATGAATTACATGATGTTTATGAACGTATTGCAATACTGGCAGTAATTCATGCAAAAATTGTTTAACTGCGGCTTCGCTTTTGAGACCGGTTCGTTTGATTTCCCGTGCCAAAGTAGAACCGTGCACGTATTCTTGAACTAAATAAAATTCTCCATTTGCTTGAAAGTAATCTAAAAGCATGGGAATCTGAGAATGACTACCAAGCTGACCTAAGATTTTTGCTTCTTTTTCAAAGCGCGAGCACGCTCGTTGCCATATTTTCGGACTACTCACCTTGGGACAAAGCTGTTTAATCACACACAAAGGATTTTCCGGTAACATCATGTTTTTGGCGAGAAACGTGATGCCAAAACCACCTCTACCCAATATTTTCAATATTGCATAGCGATCGCGAAATAACTGCGCTTGACCGCACAGTTGACCAAGCTGAGTCTGCTTTAAAATATCCGCTTGTTTATTTGATGTTTTCGGAGGTAAGCTATTCATCAGGCTATAAAAGGGGTTTTTTTCAAAAGCTGCTAAATGTCTTTAATTTAACGATAAAGATTTTTTTCCGCCAGTAGTATTACCGTTTCTTTGCAAAATCCTGACCTTTGACACAATTCAAACCAAAATTCTCCCAGGTTTTAATACGCGGGGAAAGGGGAAAAGAATAAAGAAATTTCTTTTTCTTCGCTTTTCCCTTTTCCCTTTCCCCTTTCCCCTTTCCCCTTTTCCCTTCCCCTTTAAGGTACTTCAATGGGAATCAAAACATTTTCCGGCAAATAGTCCCTAAAACACCCTTCATCTGAAAGCACCAAAATCAAGCGTAGGGGATAATCTGGTGGAATTTGCAAATCTGCCCACGGTACCGCCACTTCTAAACAAGTATCTAAAGCTACTTGAGCGCGACTGAAACGGGGAAGCCATTGATAATTTTCTCCAGCTTCGCGAAACTGAATCGATTGCGTCAGCAAATTAATTGCTAAATGATGGTGGAAATGATAATTAACTGGTGCTGCATCCGGCACATCCGCCAAGGGAATCGGGCTGTTGTGCATTGTTTTATCAGGGTAATACCAAAGCAAATTCAACTCTGGTGGCAAATCTTGCCCTGGCTTGACACCACTTTTTAAGTCTAGCCGTAAATAGAAATTCAGGTGATCCACACCATACCAAAGTCGCTGGATGAGGCTGCTGTTATGCATTGTCCCCCGCGCACCGCCGATTTCTATGCGTCCGGCTTTGTCCCAGTCTTGTTCATCACCTTTGCCGTCAATTACTGGATGAATAAAGCTTTGTGGGCGATGATCTGTCTTTATGGTATGATTTTCGACTTCTTTTTTTAAATACGAGGGTATGGGTTCATTTAACGCTTTGTAAATGCCATACAAGTGATCGCGAAACAACTGGTCAAATATGGCATCTTGATTTGAGGAATGTCCCTCACCAAACCACCAAAACCAGTCAGAACCTTCGGCAGCGTATAAAGCTTCCCAAGCTTCGGGATTGTTTTCTTCAGTCGCTTCTGGATGATTGGCGAGGGTAAGTCTAGCATGTGTGAGGTAGTCCCAAGCGCGATTTTTGGCTCTATCGCCGATCCAGGTGGTGAAGCTGCCATCTACCCAAGAACCGCTATGTAGTTGTTCTCCGGGGATAGTTGCTGTGGGGGGGAACTGTTCGATAAATTCGGAGACGGTAACGAGTTTTAGGTTCGGTTCGTTACTTAAAGTTTGATATAAAGCTTCTAAAAAGGGTTTGCCATCTTGGGGATAAAATTCCCAGCAATTTTCGCCGTCTAGGGCAATGGTAACTAACCAAGGTTGTTCGCTTTGGCTGTCTTTTTGCATTTTAGCGATCGCCTGTAAATGTCCCACTAAGTCGGCAGATGCTTGTTTTGGCGGCATTGCCCCGTAGGTAAAGCCGATCAAGTCTGATAATCTGTGGTCGCGAAAAACGATCGCCAAATCACCGGCGGCAGTTTCTAAACGATACGGTCGGTAAAGTAACTCTGGTTCTAACACGTTCCCCGCCCCATCACGGTGGAAGAAGTGTCTTTTTGTCCACCCTAAAACGGCTTCATCTGAGCAAATCCACTTAAACCCTTGTTTAATAATATCTGGAAGTATCGCCGGACTAACTGACTGTTCTGAGGGCCACAATCCACGCGGTTCTTGTCCAAAGCGGTCTTGATATAAATCCCACGATTTCCGTAAGTGGCGAGGAATGTCTTCTGCCCATTGAAAACGGCTTTGGGGCAATGTCATATTTGGCACTGCAATCCGGGCAGAGTTGGTATCGGCAAGTAGAGGCAAAATCGGGTGAGTGTAAGGGGTGGTGGTTACTTCCAATTGCCCCGCGTCTTGCATTTTGCGGTGTTGCGGGATGATTTGGCTGAGGATTTGGCGCTGTTTAGAGTAAATGCGTTGGCGATCGCCTAAACTAAAATCCTTACCCTGCTTTAACCAAGTCGCAATTTCCGGATCGTCCCAAAACAGCGGATCGATCCACGCCAAGTTGTGCCAAGCCAGCAAATCGCCATAATCTGGCAGTTGCCAATTTGCTAAACACCAATCTGCCGAAAGTTCCTGCTTTTGCTGATACAACTGAGCATAGCGAGGATGCGGATCAATCAAAGTGTGGTGATTGGCATCAAAAAAATGTTCGATGATAAATTCCCGCTGTTGAGTCGTCAGTTGTTCAACGGGTGTCAGACTAGCTTCTAAATAAGGGTCAAAAGCAGTGCCAGCAATGTAATCTTCTAATTGCAATATCAGCGAAGGAACTAAATTCACCGTTTGGTGTAACTTAGGATACTTTTCTAAAAGTAGCACCAGATCGAGATAATCCTTAGTGCCATGCAAACGCACCCAAGGTAGACGGTAATGCTGACTACTTTTCACAGAAACGCCGCTGTCAGGAGATTTGTACAGCGGCTGATGTTGATGCCAGATAAAGGCGACGTAAAGAGGTTGAGACATAACAATAGATTAAGTATTGGCTATTGGGCATTGGGCATTGGGCATTGGGCATTGGGCATGGGGCATTGGGCATTGGGCATGGGGCATGGGTAATAGGAAACGCG
>CASBQA010000081.1 GCA_949127635.1 Nostocales cyanobacterium PMM_0069
CCACTCCCCCACTCCCCAACATCGTAAAATACTTGCCAAGATGGATTTATACGATGCGTAAATTTTCAGTTTTGATTTTAATTACTAACAATGCCTTTCCTTCCTAAAATGCGTCCATACATTCTTATAGGCTTGTTCCTCAGCCTTTTTCTCAGTCTCGATTTGTTTTCAGACAATTTTACCAACGCGGCAACGCCAACTACAGTTGCACCTATATCGGGTTCAGCACTAACCCAAGGGGTGACAAAAACGGTATTAGACAACGGTTTAACCGTGCTAACCAAAGAAATCCATACTGCACCAGTGGTCAGCGTGCAGGTTTGGTATAAAGTTGGTTCACGCAACGAGGGGACGGGGGAAAATGGTATCTCCCACCAGTTAGAACATTTAATGTTTAAAGGCACTTCCACCCGTCCAGTACAATTTGGGCGACTGTTTAGTGCTTTGGGTAGTCAATTTAACGCTTTCACCAGCTATGACGAAACTGCTTACTTTGGTACAGTGCAGCGAGACAAACTCGAAGCACTGCTAACCTTAGAAGCCGATCGCATGGAAGGTGCTTTAGTTGGACCCGACCAATTAACGAGTGAAAAGCGCGTAGTAATTTCTGAACTACAGGGATACGAAAATTCACCAAGCTATCGTCTCGGTCGCTCGGTGTTGCGGGCTGCTTTCCCGAATCGAACCTATGGCTTACCGGTGGGAGGCACAAAAGCCGATGTTCAGAAATTTACGGTGGAACAGGTGCGGAATTATTACCAAACCTTCTACAGTCCAGACAATGCCACATTGGTAGTTACAGGCGATTTTACCACCGCACCAACGTTGAAAGTTATTAAGGATACTTTCGGCAAGGTTCCCAAACGAGCCAAGACGGTTCCACCAAAAGGTACTGTGTCTGTACCTTCTAATACTCCTGCCAAAAAAGAGCCAATCGTTCTCAAAGAACCAGGAAGCGCGGCACTGCTGCAAGTTGTCTATCCTTTACCAGATGTCAAGCATCCCGATGTCGCGGCGATTGATTTGATGGATGGTATTCTTACTGGCGGTCGGAGTTCGCGACTTTACCAAGATTTGGTAGAATCCGGGTTAGCCAGTTCAGTAAGTGCGAGTGCAGCAGAATTAATTGAACCAGGTTGGTATGAAATTAATGCTACAGCCGCACCGGGTCAAGAATTATCAAAAATTGCTTTAGTGCTGCAACAATCGTTGACGAAACTGCAACAGCAGCCAGTTACTAACGAAGAATTGAATAGAGCAAAGACGCAATTACAAGCTGCTTTTATACTGAATAATCAGGATATCACCAGTCAGGCAAATCAACTGGGGTATAATCAAACCGTCGCCGGAGATTATCGTTTTATTGAGGGGTATCTCGCAGCGATCGCCAAAGTTACACCAGCTGATGTGCAGAAAGTAGCGAAAACTTACCTCAATCCGGCTAAACAAACCATCGGCTTTTTTGAACCTACCCAGCCTGATGGTAAACCAGGAACTTCTAATGCTGGTTCTAGTCGCACCGCAGAGAACTTCAGCCCAGGTAAACCAGTAGATCCCGCAGAATTGGCTAAATATCTTCCTCCTGCCACTTCAGCCACCACTGCTAGCAAACAATCGCTACCAGAACAATTCACCCTAGCGAATGGGATGCGGGTTCTTTTGTTAAGCGATCGCAGTTTTCCCTCGATAAACCTCACCGGACAAATTGACGCTGGTGCTGAATTTGACAAAATTCAAAAAGCAGGACTAGCGAATTTGACTGCTGGTAACTTAATGAATGGCACGAAAAGCAAAAATGCTCTCACCCTGGCGAAATCGTTAGAAGATAAAGGAGCCAGTTTAGGTTTTAGTGCTAGCCGTGAGGGTGTCGCTATTGGTGGTCAAGGTTTGTCCGCAAATCTGCCAATATTGATACAAACTCTGGCAGATGTAGTCCAAAATGCTACTTTCCCGGCAGACCAATTAGAATTGAGTCGGCGTCGGTCATTAACGGGGTTGAAAGCACAGCTAGATGACCCCCGTGGACTGGGACGAAGAGTTTTTCAGCAAGCAATTTACCCCGAAAATCATCCATTCCACAGCTTTCCTACAGAAGAAAGTTTGAAGAATATTACTCGCGATGATTTGCTTCGCTTTTATCAAGAACACTATCGACCGGATACAACAACGTTAGCGATAGTGGGTGATTTCGAGCCAGCGAAGGTAAAAGCCTCACTGAATCAAGCTTTCGGCAAATGGCAAGCAAAAGGGAAAGCACCGATTTTGAATATTGCCTCAGTACCGTTGCCACAAAGTTTGACACGTTTGAGTAAAGTAATTCCCGGTAAGGCAGAGGCAGTTACTTATATCGGCTACAACGGCATCTCGCGTAAAGACCCTCGTTTTTATGCAGCGTTGATACTGAATCAAATTTTGGGTGGTGATACATTATCTAGCCGCTTGGGTACGGAAGTACGCGATCGCCAAGGTTTAACTTACGGTATTTACAGTGCTTTTGCTGCTGGAGTTAATCCAGGTCCGTTCTTAATTCAGATGCAGACTTCTCCTGGAGATGCGAATAAAGCGATCGCCAGCGCTGTTGCTTTACTCAAACAAGTACGAGATCAAGGAGTCACAGAAGCTGAATTAAACTCGGCAAAACGCTCAATTACCAACAGCTATCCCGTAGATTTGGCAAATCCCAGTGATGTTGCCACCATCATTTTAGACAATTCCGTTTACGGGCTTTCATCTACAGAAATTCGAGAATTTCCTAAGCGCATTCAAGCCGTAACGATGACTCAAGTACAGCAAGTAATCAAAGACCTAATTAATCCTGACAAACTGGTGATTGTCACAGCAGGACCTGGAGACACTCCTTCTCAAGGCAGTTGATTGTTTTGGGCATTGGGGAATGGGCATTGGGCATTGGGCATTTATCCCCCTCTCCCC
>CASBQA010000082.1 GCA_949127635.1 Nostocales cyanobacterium PMM_0069
GCGCAAAGGCGTTAAGATCCTCCAATGGGATAACAAAGAACTCGTATTTAAACTCTTCCCTTCCCGATACCTTAACTAGTTTTTGTCCGATTTCATCAACGTATTTTAAAACAGTTTCGTCGTTAATTAATTTAAGTTGTTTTTTTGCTTGCTTGGCTACAGATTCTCCAACGGCTCCTTCACCTTGTAGCAACAGTATGGTAGAATCGAGGGCAGAGAACGGACCGAGAAGGCTGCCGGTGAGAGCGTAACCTAATGCACCAGTAATAATATTGGCGATGGTATTACCTCTAACTTGGGCACGGATATGCGATTTATAACGTTTGAGATTGGCGTCAGCTAATTTTTTAAATTCTGGTGCTTGCGGATCGTTGGGATTGAGAATCGCAAATTGACGCGCTGCTAAAGAAGCTTCAATCCATTTTTCCGCTTCTGCAAGTGCTGCAACTCTGGCTTTAATTAAGTCTGGTTGATTGGGATATAGCGTAGCAGCTCTATCTAATACAGCTAGTGCTTTTTTCTCATCATTGTATTGTTTGAGAATAAGAGCGTATTTGATATGACCGGGGATAAATTCGGGAACTTGTTCAACTAATAGTTGCAGTGGTACTAAAGTTCTAGTTTGCAGCTTTGTTACTATTCCGGCTTTGGCTTCCCGCCAGTATACCTTACCTGCCGGGGAAAGTTGTGCTGGATCGACTATTGCCGCTTTGCGTTCTTGATTCTTTAATTTGATAGTGAAAGGTGCTTTCGCAAGACGATACATTTTTTCGGCTTCTGCGAAATTTCCTGCTAAATAAAGCTTATCTCCTTCCATCAGTTTTTGCCGACGAGCGAGTTCTTCGGGAGTAGGTGGGGGTTCTGCTGCGTCAGATGGCTTTTTATCGGTGGTTTCTGGTTCTGAAGGCTTTTTCTCTGTTGTTTCTGGGGTAGGTGCGGGTTTTTCAGGTTCTGAAGGCTTTTTCTCTGTTGCTTCTGGGGTGGTTGGGGGTTTTTCAGGTTCTGAAGGCTTTTTCTCTTCAATCGCAGGTGGTTGTTGTGCGGGAACGGGTGAAATAGGTTGCGTCAGGATAATCAATATTGATGTACCCAATGACAGCAGTACCCAATTCCAGGCTAGCAGTAGAGACTTCCAGCGTCGTTTCATGGTGATGTCAACCTATACCTTGATGCTTCTTTGTTTAAATGTATGAGGATTGACATCAATATGTATAGAGCGATCGCGATTGTTTTACAAATCTGTTGTTTTCAATACCTTTCTTCTTCTTACACCCTACACCCTATACTTTATTTAAGTCAAATGTTCCCTGAAGAGGGTAAACGTTCTGCTGGATTCAGTTAAGCTGACAACAGCAGTTTTAATTCCCAAAACAATGACGGCGAATAGTCCTACAATTCTCGCTCTAGACTTTGATGGTGTAATTTGCGACGGACTAATTGAATATTTTCAAGTAGCATGGCGTGCTTATTGTCAAGTATGGTCGCCAATTAACGAAACACCATCAGATGATTTAGCTTCTAGATTCTATCAGCTTAGACCTGTAATTGAAACCGGTTGGGAAATGCCCGTCTTAATCAAAGCTTTGGTAGCGGGAATTGATGATGAAAAGATTCTTCAAGAATGGGCAAGTATCGCTCAACAAATTTTGTTAGAAGACAAGTTACAAGCAAAAGAAATTGCCACTAAACTAGATAATCTCCGGGATGAATGGATTGCGACAGATTTAGATGGTTGGCTGAGTCTGCATAGATTTTATCCGGGTGTGGTAGATAAAATTAAAGCAACTCTTGCTTGTCAAGTCAAGCTGTATATTGTCACTACCAAAGAAGGACGTTTTGTACAGGAGTTGTTGCAACAACAAGGAGTTACTTTAGATAAAGATGCTATTTTTGGCAAAGAAGTCAAGCGTCCTAAATACGAAATTTTGAGAGAATTAATTCAGGCTGCACAAAATAAAGCAGTCAGTTTATGGTTTGTAGAAGACAGAATCAAAACGTTACAATTAGTTAAAGAGCAAACCGACTTGGAAAATGTGAAACTCTTTCTGGCAGACTGGGGTTATAATACTCAACCAGAAAGAAACGCGGCTGAAAACGATTCGCGAATTCAGCTAATATCGCTTTCTCAGTTTGGTCAAGATTTTTCTCACTGGGTAGTGGATAGTTGATAATGGTAGAGACGCGATTAATCGTGTCTCTACAATGTTAGTTAATAGTGGTAAATATTAACAACGCTCCAACGCTACAACCAATAAATAACAAATAACAAAACTTTATGCTTGACCTTACACAATTAGCGCGACAAATGCAAGGTTTAAGTCAGCATCTGACTTTAGAAGTTGCTGCAAGTCGTCAGCGTTTAGAGTTAGCGCAACAACATCTGAAAAATGCTTATGATTGTCAAGATGATTTAGTAGAACGACAGGAAAAATGGCGCGATCGCATTATATTTTCTAATGCTACACCAGTTGAGCCATTAGACAGCTGTATCGATATCCCAACTCCACCGAAGGTACATACTGTTATTGCTACCGACGGTTCTCAAATTGCCCCCAATCATCACGAAATTGCTTACTGCTATCTTCTCAACATCGGTAGAGTCGTTTTGCATTACGGACAAAATCTTCACCCGATTTTAGATAGTTTACCAGAAGTATTTTACCGCCCAGAAGATTTATATATGTCGCGGCAATGGGGAATTCGTACTGAAGAATGGATGGGTTATCGACGCACTGCCAGTGAAACAACGGTGTTAGCAGAACTTGCTTGTGCAGAAAAGACGCAAGCACCAACATTAGCAATGGTGGATGGTTCGTTAATTTACTGGTTTTTGGAACAGTTGCCGTTTGATGCACGCGATCGCATTCTACCCCCTATCCTCGAAGCTTGGAAACAAATGCGCTCTGCTGAAATTCCCATCATGGGTTATCTCAGCGCTTCTCGCAACATTGAAGCGATGAACTTTTTACGTTTAACAGCTTGTTCTCATCCAGTTCCCGATTGTAAAACTTTTTGCCCTAATCAATTAGAAGAAGTACCTTGTAAAATATTTGAACCTTTACGAGATACTACACTTTGGTCAACTCAACTCAAACCAGGACAACGCAGTAATTTATGGCGTAGTAATGCCCACATTTTAGAACAGTATGAAGACCAAAAAATTTACTTTTGCTACGTCCATGTTGGTACTGAAATTGCTCGGATAGAAGTTCCGGCATGGGTAGCAGAAAATTCAATCATGTTAGACCAAGCATTAGGATTGATGTTAGCACAAGTGCAGAAAGGATATGGCTATCCAGTAGCGATCGCCGAAGCGCATAATCAAGCTGTAGTCAAAGGTGGTGATAAAGCGCGTTTCTTTGCTTTATTAGAACAACAAATGATTAAAGCCGGCTTGAAAAATGTGGGTACTTCCTACAAAGAAGCCAGAAAACGCGGTAGCATCGCTTAATTAAAATTTGGGTTGATGGGCAGGGCTGTTTCATTCCCTAAAAGCCTTTAAAAATCAAGGGTTCAGGAGATGAAAAATAAGCAAGGTATTCAATTGGCATTCAATCTTAGGCATCAATATGGTCAATAATTCATGA
>CASBQA010000083.1 GCA_949127635.1 Nostocales cyanobacterium PMM_0069
ATGCTTCAAGGGATATGATGGGCAAAAAGAAAAGCTTAAAACCGTCCCTAATTGGCAAGAACGGCTAAGAGAATTTGTTGATGGCTTGATTGAAGATGTAGACAAACAGTAAGCTTTGTTAACTTATGGGTAGAAATTAGCTAACAGTTCCAAACCCTTCTAGTAGTTCGCCACATCAACTATCAAGGGTTACGAGTGGTCAGATCCCCGACTTCTTCAAGAAGTCGGGGATCTTGCAGACCATCAAAATTGCTGTGGTGGACTACTAGGGTAGGTGTTATTTTTGTTTGTCGTCTTAAAACCTATTAGTCCTGATGTACTGCAAGTCTTTGCTAGCTATAATTGACGGTTAAGGCTCACAGTTAAAAGGAGGCAAGATGGAACAACAATCAATCAACCCATCCCCAGCACTCGAAGAAATTCCCCCTGGCTGTCTCAACATCATGGGTTATATTGATGAGTCAGAAGTCAACGGTCCGGGTTGTCGTGCTGTAGTGTGGGTGCAAGGTTGTTTGCGCGAGTGTCCAGGCTGCTTTAATCCTGAATCTTGGTCGTTTGAGATTAATCAATTAATTTCTATTGACAGCCTCGCTCAGAAAATCCTCAGTAATCCTCGCAACAAAGGTGTAACATTTTCTGGGGGAGAACCTTTTTGGCAAGCACCCGCACTGACAAGTTTGGCTCGTCAGCTAAAAGCCGCAGGACTAAATGTGATGTCTTTTACAGGGTTCACTTTAGAGAAATTACAGTCAGAATCTGCCCCTACAGGGGCACAAGAATTGTTAAAACAGCTTGATATTCTGATTGATGGGGCTTTTGTCGAGTCAAAAGCGATTAATTCTCCCAACTCCCCGGTGTCTTCTACTAACCAGCGGGTGCATGTGCTTAATCCAGCCTTTCAAGACCAGATTACCTGGGCAAGCGACCAAATAGAAATTCATGTCCTCAAAGATGGTAGCCGCATCATTACTGGTTATCGCGGTAGTTGGGTAGAGCAATCTTAAAGAGGAATGAGCGCAATTGTCAAACTAAAACGTAAGCGCGAAGAGCGCTTCTTTTAAGCACTAAAGTGCTTACTACGCCAAGCACGAATGATATCATGTCCATTTAATTAACAGTAATACAAACATCGCAACCGTCGTAGAGACGTTCCGCCGGAACGTCTCTACATTAGACATAGGAGTGAAAATGAATGTAGAGACGTAGCAGTGCTACGTCTAATCAAGGGTTGTGGACAACGCATAGTTCATTTTCATTCCTATGTCTATTGTAAGTAATTTCCTCAAGTTTGTTGTGTTTGTTCTTGAATAACAGCACTCCAGTCGTCGTTTTTCACAGCAGTTTCAAGTTGAGTCCGTCGTTGGGTATCACTCACATCGATATCCTCTAACTCTTTAGTCAAAGTGGTGTCAGCCATTGCTTTACGTAATTTCAGCTTTTTCTCTTCATAGGCATTACGTTCTGCTTCTGACATCGTTGCTTTGGCAACTTCCCCCACTGTACTAGCCCACATATCGTTTTCTAAATCATTACCAGGTGGAACGTTGTCTAGTTCTTTGATCCAAGCATCCCGCATATCTTCCATTTCTTGACGCTTGGGAAACTTGAAGTTTTGCACACGCACAAAAGCACACTTTTGGCTACCATTTTGGGCAAGATGACCGTTTAAAGAAAGTAAAACATTCCGAGAATAGCCGATGTACTGGGTGCCACGTTCTGTGTCTAAAACCGCGTATACACCTGCGATTTTGGCATTTTGGGAAAGCGCACACCAAGCCTCAAGAGGTATGATGTCAACATCGTTGTTCGCTTCAGGTGTAAAAGTAGCCTCGGTGGGAGCGTGTTCGTTTTCGTCAGAGTACAAAAAGTCATGCAATCCCCGGTGAGCTACTGGTACACTTTGATGTTCAATGGGCAAGTTTTTGTCAGTTTCCATTGGGGTTGTTCTCGGTTAAATTAGTTAGCGATCGCAAAGCTTGTAATTGCCTAACATTTACAATTGCATTAACCCATACCCCAAGGCAAGCGATCGCTACTTGACAAATTTCCACTCTAAGGTTTTGATTGGTGCTATTTTAAGCGCTTCTGTCAGTTCGTCATTACTGCTAAATTGCATTTGATCGAGATAGCAAGCTTCCACTCTGACAGTAAACTCTTGCTCTTGAAAAGCCCAAGGTTTTACAGTCACGCTGCCATCGCTGCGTTGCACAACATCGTAGCGTGTATTATTTAGATAAGAAGTAATTTCTAAAGCACGTTCGCCATCAGGTAACTGTTTATGGCAGAGAATGAGTGACAAGCGCTCGCACCATAACAAAAAAGCATAAGCTTCAGCGGCGTCATCTTTGGTAATATTTAATTCTTTGCGCCATTGCTTTTGATTTTCTAATTGCTCATCCAGAAAACTATCTAATTCTGCTGAATTACCGCGATTTGCTTCATTGAGAAAGCTCATGTGCATAGAAATGAGCATTGCCACCCATCGTCCCCGATAGCGGGCATTTTCTGTATGCGATCGCAGCTTATTGACATCAGTTTTCTTTTCTAAAGTAAAATCTAGTGGTCCACCAGCTTCATTGAGGTGATTACCTTCCCACTCTTTTTCTAAATCATCGTGATGGGAAATTGCAGCGATGGTTTCCAACCAGCGTATCGGACGATCCTTTGCATTCCAATGTCCTGCCAATTCAGCAGCAAGTAAAGCATGTGCGCGATGGTAAATAACTTCCCACCCCTTCTCATGTTGATTAGCAATCATAAATCATCCTGATTAATCTAGAAATTTGTGTAAAATATCGTCGCAGCAACAATCAAAAGCCCTATTACAGATTGAGAATAAGGAATTTAAATTAATCAGCTTTCCTTATCATGCACTCATCCACGGCGGAAAATCCATCTGCCAAAAGCACGAGAAAAAATGCCCCCATGAATAGATTGACACCCAAAAACTGGATTTTGATCCAAGAGCAATTAACTCCCTATTTGTTTTTGCTACCCGCATTAATTATCTTGGTGCTCACCGTTTTTTATCCAGCACTGCAAGCGTTTTACCTCAGTTTTACTCGCTACGAATACGACATTACCCAGGCGCCGGAATGGGTGGGTTTTGCTAACTTCCAGCGCTTATTTAAAGACCCGGTTTTTTGGCAAACTTTGGTTAATACACTAATTTATCTTGTCGGTGTAGTGCCCATTTTAGTAATTGCTCCTTTAATTTTGGCAATTTTGGTAAATCAAAAATTACGAGGAATGAATTGGTTTAGAGCAGCTTATTACACACCAGTAGTAATTTCAATGGTAGTTGCGGGT
Organism: Nostocales cyanobacterium PMM_0069; assembly: GCA_949127635.1. Classification (GTDB taxonomy): domain Bacteria; phylum Cyanobacteriota; class Cyanobacteriia; order Cyanobacteriales; family Nostocaceae; genus Hassallia. The sequence continues at coordinate 3,310 of CASBQA010000083.1, forward strand.
ATCGCTTTCAAATGGCTGTATGCCGAAAATGGCTTACTCAATCAGTTACTTAAAGGCATTTTTCCGGAAGGAATTCCTTGGTTAACTAGCCCGAAATTTGCTCTTTATAGTGTGATGGTAGTCACCATCTGGAAAGGATTAGGCTATTACATGGTCATTTATTTAGCTGGCTTGCAATCAATTGGTGCAGATGTCTACGAAGCCGCAGCAATTGATGGTTCAGATGGCATCAGCAAACACTGGGATATTACCGTTCCTTTGATGAAACCTTATTTAGCATTAGTAGCAGTAATTTCTGCTATTTCTGCCACAAAAGTATTTGAAGAAGTCTACATCATGACCCAAGGGGGACCGCGTAACAGTTCTAAAACGATTGTTTATTATCTTTATGAACAAGCATTTAATAACTTAGAAATTAGTTATGCTTGCACTATTGGACTAGTATTATTTTTAATAATTTTAAGCTTATCGATAGTGCGAATATTACTTAATGGAGTTAATTTATAGAAAAATTACACAGATACATCAAAGGCACAATACAAATCGTTTTCGTAACAGTAGGATAAAAACTTACAACAGATTGCGTTGTTATTATAGCGATTCCCACATTCATGAAGTACAGAATATTGAAAAAGGGACTGGAGACTGGGGATTAGGGACTGGGGACACAGGAAAACTTGCTTATAGGATTCAGACCCCAACCAAGTTTTATTCGCGCAGCGTCTCGTAGAGAAGAAAACTCGCTGCC